>NZ_CAWNQH010000035.1:0-121086 GCF_963876495.1 Xenorhabdus sp. KJ12.1 | reverse complement strand
CAAAGCAGCAAGCTGCTTCCTGTTACCGCTCGACTTGCATGTGTTAGGCCTGCCGCCAGCGTTCAATCTGAGCCATGATCAAACTCTTCAATTAAAAGTGTTTGATGCTCAAAGAATTCTTACTGTTAGTTCGTAATGAATTAACTGTTTCAGTCACTCTTCAAGACTTGAATCTTTTTTTGCCTTTCGGCTGTCGATAGTGTCTTGCGAGTGCCCACACAGATTGTCTGATTATATTATTAAAGAGCGGTGGCAACCGGAAGCGTCTTCCGGGTTGCGAGGCTGCGTATCTTACGCTTTTTGCCTCCGGAGTCAAGCGTTTATTTTCGCTTTCCTTCCGCTGTCCTGCGCGGCTGTGTTCAGCTCAGCGTCGGTCAGTGGTGGCGCATTATAGGGAGTTTTTCGGCCCTGACAATAGTTTTTTTGCATTTTTTTTTCGTTCGTTTTTTTTTTCAACAAATTCAGCAAAAATGTTCATTTTGAATTCAATTATTGATGACATCTAAAGCGATTTTAAAATTCATGCAGCGAAACTAGAAATCTACTGGGTATATTTTTATGCATTAAAATGATACTTAGTTACCAAATAATCATCATGACAACATCACAGGACATCTAATGGTCAAATCTGCGCGCAGCATGTCCGGATTGCCTTGGATTGCAGCAATGGCTTTTTTTATGCAATCCCTGGATGCAACAATCCTGAATACCGCACTTCCGGCAATTGCAAAAAGCCTAAACCACTCTCCATTAGCAATGCAGCCAGCGATTGTCAGTTACACATTAACTGTAGCAATGTTGATCCCAGTCAGTGGTTGGTTAGCAGATAGGTTTGGTACCCGGCGGGTTTTCATTTATGCCGTGTCCTTATTTTCTTTAGGTTCTCTTGCCTGCGCATTATCCAGCTCACTTTCTTTTTTAGTCATTTCACGCGTTGTGCAGGGGATCGGCGGCGCAATGATGATGCCCGTTGCTCGTTTGGCTTTATTACGGGCTTATCCGCGTAGCGAACTATTATCTGTGCTGAATTTTGTCACGATGCCCGGATTAGTAGGCCCTATTTTAGGACCTCTGCTTGGTGGGGTATTAGTAACTTATGCAACTTGGCACTGGATATTCATTATCAATATCCCTATTGGCTTACTAGGCATTATTTACGCCAAAAAA
The DNA here is from genome assembly GCF_963876495.1 of Xenorhabdus sp. KJ12.1. Lineage (NCBI taxonomy): Bacteria > Pseudomonadati > Pseudomonadota > Gammaproteobacteria > Enterobacterales > Morganellaceae > Xenorhabdus > Xenorhabdus sp. KJ12.1. The sequence goes on along the minus strand of NZ_CAWNQH010000035.1, from coordinate 119,919 downwards.
CATATGCCCAACTTTACTATGCCAAAAAGTCCCTTTGATTTTGCTGGATTCGTGATGTTCAGTTCAAGCTTAGTGATGATTTCAGTCAGTCTGGATTTATTTGGTAATAGCTCATTACCTAACTATGTTCCCGCTGTAGTATTCGCTTCCGGGATTATGATGCTATTCGGGTATTGCTTTTATGCCAAAAGACACCCCAACCCACTTATCAGCCTTAGTTTATTTGAAACCAGGACATTCTCGGTTGGTATCGGCAGTAATATTGCGACGCGTTTAAGCACGGGATCACTTTCTTTTCTTATTCCGCTGATGCTACAGGTAGGTTTCGGTTATTCAGCTATTATTGCAGGCATTATGATGGCACCGAATGCCATTGGCGCTATTCTAGCCAAATCTTTTGTCTCTCGGATACTGTCACGATTCGGATACAGAAATACCTTACTCTGGATCACAATCATTATCGGTCTCATGATTGCCCAGTTTTCGCTGCAATCCCCAGAACTGTCACTCGTGTTTTTGATTATCCCTCTATTTATATTGGGAATGGTTATGTCTACTCAATTTACAGCGATGAACACAATTACTCTTGGCGACTTAAACGATAATAATGCAAGTACCGGGAATAGCCTGCTGTCTGTAGCCCAACAATTATCCATTAGCTTAGGAGTCACAGTCAGTGCGGCAATCCTGCGGTTTTATGATGCAACAAATTATGGCTCTACTATAGATAACTTTCACTATACCTTTCTTACGATAGGTATGATTACGCTAACTTCTGCCTTTATCTTTCTGTTCTTAAAGAAAGAGGATGGTATCAACTTGGTTAAGAAAAAGCGGCCTAAAAAATGATGTTACGCCCGCAAGGCGGGCAACGTACTTTGATGATTATTCCGGTTAACCTTGCTCAGACAAAAACTCATCAACTTCATTTAGCCAAGGAATAGAAGGCTGTGCTCCACGACGAGTCACTGCTATCGCCGCCGCTGCATGGGCAAAACGAATTGCTGATAAAATTTCTTTTCCTTCTAATAGTCCCGTAACCAAAGCTCCATTAAATGTATCTCCTGCAGCAATCGTATCGATAGCTTTTACCTGAAATCCAGCAATCACTTTACCTTGCTTACCTTGTTCGCTGAGCCATACTCCACGACTCCCTAATGTAATGATAACTGTCTCTATTCCTTTATTATGCAGAACATGAGCCGCTTTTTCTGCTCCTGAATCATCTGTTACGGCAATACCAGTCAGATATTCTACTTCTGTTTCATTAGGAGTAATAATATCTACCAGAGAAAGTAGTTTATCTGAGATTTTTTGGGCTGGAGCAGGATTAAGGATCACTTTGGTATGATATTTTTTCGCTATCTCCGCAGCCAACAATACAGTCTCTAATGGTGTTTCCAACTGCAGCAGTAACGCATCTGCCTCCCTAATAACTTGTTCATGGTAGCGGAGATATTTTGGTATCAGTGCACCATTTGCACCCGCATTAATACCAATAACATTTTCGCCCTGTTGATTAACAAAAATCAGAGCGACTCCTGTTGTTTCACCTTCAATCATTTCTATGGCAGAAGTATTGATATTATCTTCTATTAATTGCTGACGAATACGTTGACCAGCATCATCCTGACCAACACAGGCAATAAATGTAATATCAGCCCCACAGCGACCAGCAGCAACTGCCTGATTTGCACCTTTTCCCCCGAATGCTACCTGATACTGTTGCCCCTGCACCGTTTCCCCTGCCTGAGGAAACGATTTAAGATTCAATATATGATCGACGTTAATACTTCCCATCACTACCAGTTTTGCCTTACGCATTATATTTACTCCTGTTCAAGGATCCTTCAGTTATCAAAAATAACAATCGTACAATGACAATGATTTTTAGTAATACACTCTGTGAACGGTAATAGTGGTATCAGTTTTTGTTCTCGATAAATATCTACATCTTTTACAAGTATTACTTCAGATACCCCACAAAGTTAATGCTAAATCAATTCCATAGGTAGAACCAGAAATTGGCAGTGCAACAAAAATTCAACAAATATTCATCAAAACCTTTGCATAGATAGTTTTTTACCTATAAATAAAGGAGAGTTACTATTTGAGCTATGGTGTTCACGATATGCAATTGGTTGAGAAAATAGTCCGGCTAAGTCAGTATCTGGAAAGTGGGTTGTATGAAAGACGACAGACCATCAGGCTTTGTCTACTGGCTGCTTTATGTGGAGAAAGCGTTTTCCTTCTCGGACCTCCGGGCATAGCCAAGAGCCTAATCGCGCGTCGGATAAAATTTGCTTTTCAGAATGCCCGTCATTTTGAATACCTGATGACACGTTTTTCCACCCCGGAAGAGATTTTCGGCCCTCTCTCTATTCAGGCGTTAAAGGATGAAGGCCGTTACCAGCGTCTTACTGAAGGCTATTTGCCTGAGGCTGAAATTGTTTTTTTAGATGAAATCTGGAAAGCAGGGCCTGCTATTTTAAATACGCTACTAACAGCAATAAATGAAAAAAAATTCAGAAATGGCAATCAGGAAGAACAATTACCAATGAGGTTGTTGATCACCGCGTCTAATGAACTACCTGATGCCAATAATGGCCTGGAAGCACTTTATGATCGCATTCTGATCCGGCTTTGGCTGGATAATATTCAGGAAAAGAAAAGTTTTCATGCTTTACTCACAGATCACAGCAATGAAAATACCAATCCTGTACCCGATCACTTTCAAATTACCCATGAAGAGCTTGATCAATGGCAGAATAAAATCAGCCACATCTCCCTTCCGATCCCTATTTTCGAGTTGATCTATCAGCTGCGTCAGCAAATTAATGCTATGGAAAATACGCCTCATACCTCGGATCGCCGATGGAAAAAATCTATTCGTTTGTTGCAGGCCAGTGCTTTTTTCAGTGGAAGAAACGCTATATCTCCTCTGGATCTCGTTCTACTAAAAGACTGTCTGTGGCACGATCTGAATACTTTAAAACTTACCCCTCAACTTCTGCATAATTTACTGACAGAACAAGCTTATCAACAACACTCTTTAACCCACAAAATGGAAGCGCTCTACCAACAGTGGATGAAAGCCAGACAAGATGAAACCCCTCATCCACCTTTACAGCTAACTACAAAATTATCAGTTTTTGGTCACCATACTTACTATTTGCTCCCTGAAAATATAATCGGTGAGAAGCTGACACTATTTCTGTCACCTTCATTAAATTTACATGATCTCGCCGTTAATTTTATCGAAGTAGATAAATCTCATCTGGAAAAATCCCTTAAAAAGAACAGTGACACTTTATCTGTCCGGTTAAATGGAATTGGTTTTCCACAAAAAATTCCTTTTGAAATTAACAAAAAAAATCAAATTGAAATGCTGGATATCAGCCGAAATAATGCAGTGTTATGTCTATCTGAACAAAAACAGATAATCCTGAAAAAAGAGCAGACACAGTGGAAGGAAAAACTCTTATCTATTGGCGATGAAATCCAACACCAGCATCAATTGTTCAGCCAGCATCAGCCCTGCTTATTTATCGAGACACATTGGCTGGCTGATATTGAGCAAAGTTTTTCCCAATTAACCGAGGAGCTTCAGAAATTGAGATCAAAAATGGGGTAATGACATGCTAACTCTGCCTGCTCTCGATCTTCTACTCGCCATAAATGAAAGCGATTTGATCGAGGAAATTATCTTAACATTCTTAAACACTCCTCAATTGATCATCTTCTTTAAAAATTTTCCCGGAATAAAACAAGCATTACTGAAAGAAATTCCAGACTGGCGAAAAACATTGCAGCAAAGGATCGAGGAAACCTTTATTCCTTCACCTCTGGCTGAGGAATTTTATTTATATCAACAAGTAACAATAATGGAATCTGCTGAGTTTTTTCAGAAATTACCCCACATTGTTGAAAAGATAGAAAAAATTCAATCCTCTTTTGCTAATGATGCTTATAAATTATGTCAGCGATCATTTCAGGGCAGCAAAGCTGGGCACATATTGTTTATTCAACGCTGGCGCGCATGTCTGATCCATCAAACAACGGCAATTCATAAGATATTATTGGAACAAGAAAAGGATCTTTTTCTGACAGAGATCCAGAAACGATTAGTAATAGCAAATCATCTTGCTCCTATCTTCAATGAAAATGATCAAGCTGCGGGGTGCCTATGGGATATGAGCAAAGGCCAGTTTCAGCCTACAGAACATAACATATCGCTACTAACTCAATATTCTGAGTTTCTTAGTCAACAGCCAGAATTGGAAAGACTGGCTCAACTACTGGGTCATAGCCAAACGGCTAAATCACTTCCTAAAGACAGCCCTGCTCTGGAGTCATTCACACAAACTGAACGTATTCCTGATACTGTGCCAGAACAAGTCAGCGGACTTCACCAAAGTGATGATATTCTGAGAGTTCTGCCTACAGAGCTGGCCATGTTAGGGATTGAAGAATTGGAGTACGAATTTTATCGTCGACTAGTTGAAAAAAAACTACTGACCTATCGCTTGCAGGGAAATAGTTGGCAAACAAAAACTGTTTTAAAACCTGCTATTCATCATCACAACGAAAAGCAGCCCAGAGGACCATTTATTGTCTGTGTGGATACTTCCGGTTCGATGGGAGGCTTCAATGAACGTTGTGCAAAAGCATTTTGCCTTGCTTTGATGCGTATCGCACTGGCTGATAACCGCCAGTGTCATATCATGCTGTTTTCCACAGATATCATTCATTATGACTTAACATCGCAGAATGGGCTGACTCAGGCAGTGAATTTTCTGGGGCAAACATTCAGGGGAGGAACTGATCTGGCCTTCTGCCTGAAAATAGCAATAGGAAAAATGGAAACATACATCTGGAAAGATGCTGACGCTGTTGTTATTTCAGATTTTATTGCCCAGCGTTTACCGGGCGATCTAATCCATCAGGTACAAAATCTGCAACAGCACCAACAACACCGCTTCCATGCAGTCTCTCTGTCCAATTACGGGAAACCCGGCATCATGCGAATATTTGATTACATCTGGCGCTTTGATACCGGGATTACAAGCCGTTTACTGCGAAAGTGGCAGCACTGAAAACTTAATCCTTTCAAAAAAACAGAATTACAGGACACCTTCGACAGATTCAATCACTTCTGGTGACCAAACACCACACTGAACCTGACCAATATGCGCCATTTGCAGCAGCAGCATCACTAAACGGGACTGACCAATACCACCACCGATAGACTGTGGCATCTCACCTTTCAGCAGAGACTGGTGCCAGTCGTACTGCAAGCGATCTTCATCACCGGACAGTGCAAGCTGACGCTCCAGCGCTTCAGCATCAACACGGATCCCCATTGAAGAAATTTCAAAAGCATCCTGCAAAACAGGGTTCCAGACGATAATGTCACCGTTCAGGCCAAGGAAACCATCGCTGTTTGCTGTTGTCCAATCGTCATAGTCCGGTGCACGAACATCATGTGCCTGACCATCAGACAGCTTACCGCCGATTCCCATCAGGAAAACAGCACCAAATTCTTTTGCAGCCGCACGCTCACGACCTTTGGCATCCAGATCTGGGTAACGTTTCAGAAGCTCTTCACTGTGCATGAAGTGAATTTGATCTGGCAGGAACGGTGCCAGACCAAATTCCTTACTTACTGCTTGTTGTGTTTCTTTTATCGCTTCGTAGATTTTACCCACTGTCTGTTTTAAATAGTCGAGTGAACGACAACCTTCACCCACTACTTTTTCCCAATCCCACTGATCAACAAAGACCGAATGGATAGGAGTCAGGCGATCCTCATCAGGACGCAGAGCTTTCATATGCGTATACAATCCTTGTTCTGCCTGAAAACCAAAGCGACCTAGTGTCTTACGTTTCCATTTAGCCAGAGAATGAACCACTTCAAACGTAGCATCAGGCAGTGTCTTAACCTTCACCTGTACCGCTTTTTCGTGGCCTGACAGGTTATCCTGCGTACCATCACCAAGACGGCTCAGAATTGGCCCCTGCACTTCGATTAAACCAAGTTGCTTCTCTAGCAAACGTGAAAAGTAAGATTTCACAAAACTAATCTGCTGCTGTTTTTCAATAAAGGATGTTTTCATGATGCTGCTCTCTAAATTTTTTAGTGACCCTGTGTCCTGTTGATATATATTAAGCAACAAAACAGAGTATAAATTCAATATCTGATAATAAAAATATACACTAATGCAGATAAACGATAATTTTTACACTATAAAAATGAATATCATTTAAAAATAGGGATTAAAAATGGCAGAAATTTATCAGATCGATAATTTAGACCGAGACATACTTCATGCTTTAATGGATAACGCGCGTACACCTTACGCTGAACTAGCCAAAAAATTCGCAGTCAGCCCGGGCACGATCCATGTTCGCGTAGAAAAAATGAAGCAGGCGGGAATTATTTCCGGCACTCGGGTTGATATTAGTGCTAAACAACTTGGGTTTGACGTATGCTGCTTTATTGGCATCATCCTGAAAAGCGCGAAAGACTACCCAGCAGCATTACAAAAGCTCGATATGCTGGATGAAGTCGTTGAAGTCTATTACACAACAGGGCATTACAGTATTTTTATCAAAGTCATGTGCCGGTCTATCGAATCTCTTCAAGATGTACTTATTAACAAGATCCAAACTATTGACGAAATACAGTCAACGGAAACACTGATCTCACTACAAAACCCGATCATGAGGACTATCAAACCCTGATCCTGAAAAACCTATAACCATATTATCCACAGGTAGATCCCGACAGACTCACAACGTACAATAGTTGCTCTTTAAATTTAGCAAGGATCATGATGAGCACGATAACCTTAATCAGCGGAAGCACAATGGGCAGCGCTGAGTACGTTGCTGAGCATATGGCAGAGATCTTGGATAATCTTGGTTTTTCAACAGAGATACTACATGGCCCTTCACTGGATGATTTGCCTCTGAATGGGCTATGGATTGTAGTCACATCAACACATGGGGCAGGGGATTTACCTGAAAATCTTCAACCTCTCGCCAATGAGATCGTACAGCAGAAACCTGATCTGAGTCTTGTAACATTTGGCGCTGTCGGGATTGGAAGTTCAGAATATGACACATTCTGTGGTGCAATAAGATCATTGGAACAATTATTAGAAGATCAGCAAGCAAAAAGGATCGGCGATCGACTGGAAATAGACATCCTGCAACACGAAATTCCGGAAGATCCAGCTGAAGAATGGGTCAAAGAATGGGCAAAGTTACTCTGATCAGATTAATTTTTTAGCGATCAACTGTGGATAACTTAGCTAAAAAGCAGGGGTTAACCCGTAGTTATCCATTTAATAATCATGTTTCAATCTAGCGGTTGTGTATAACTAGCTATTTAGATCCCAGCTTATACTGAGTTGGATCACGGATCATTCACAGCAAATGATCCTTTTCAGCATCATGATCTTTCTATGGAAAATCCACTTATCCACAGATGATCGCGATCCTAATAAAAGATCTAATAAAGAGATCTTTAAATAAAAAGATCTTATTTTAAATAATGACGATCACTCCTACTTGGTCTAACGGCCAAACTTGAGTAGAATTCTCTCCCCAATGCAAACTAGCATTCTTACAATTGAAGGTTCGCACATGTTTTATCCAGAACATTTTGACGTCATCATTATCGGCGGTGGTCACGCTGGTACTGAAGCAGCAATGGCAGCCGCACGTATGGGGCGTCAAACCTTATTACTGACTCACAATATTGATACTTTGGGCCAGATGTCATGTAATCCAGCCATTGGTGGGATCGGTAAAGGGCATCTGGTAAAAGAGATCGATGCACTTGGCGGCCTAATGGCAAAAGCAACGGATCTGGCTGGCATTCAGTTCAGAACACTTAATGCCAGCAAAGGCCCAGCAGTTCGTGCAACACGTGCACAAGCTGATCGTGTACTGTATCGACAGGCTGTAAGAACTGCACTGGAAAACCAGCCTAACTTGATGATCTTCCAGCAGTCAGTCGAAGATCTCATCGTTGAAAATGATACCGTTACCGGTGTTGTTACTCGTATGGGGCTGAAATTCAGGGCAAAATCTGTTGTTCTGACAGTTGGTACTTTCCTTGATGGAAAAATTCACATTGGTCTAGAAAATTACAGCGGCGGACGTGCCGGTGATCCTCCGGCGATCGCTTTATCACATCGTTTACGCGAACTGCCCTTACGCGTTTCCCGACTGAAAACAGGTACACCACCTCGTATCGATGCTAGAACCATTGATTTCAGCCAACTTGAACAACAATTTGGTGATAACCCAACACCTGTATTTTCTTTCATGGGAAATAGGGATCAACATCCACAACAGATCCCGTGTTACATCACTCATACCAACGAAAAAACCCATGAAGTGATCCGCAATAATTTGGATCGCAGTCCGATGTATGCGGGGATCATCGAAGGGATCGGCCCACGCTACTGCCCTTCTATCGAAGATAAAGTGATGCGTTTTGCCGATCGTAATGCGCACCAGATCTTCCTTGAGCCAGAAGGGCTTACCAGCAACGAAATTTATCCTAATGGGATTTCAACCAGCCTGCCATTTGACGTACAGATGCAGATAGTCCACTCCATGAAAGGTATGGAAAATGCACGGATTATCCGTCCTGGTTACGCGATCGAATATGACTTCTTCGATCCACGGGATTTGAAACAGACACTCGAAAGCAAATTTATTAATGGTTTGTTCTTTGCAGGCCAGATCAACGGTACAACCGGTTACGAAGAAGCCGCGGCTCAAGGATTATTGGCCGGTCTAAACGCTGCCCGTTATGCTACTGAAGAAGACGGTTGGTTTCCTCGTCGTGATCAGGCTTATATCGGTGTGCTGGTTGATGATTTATGTACCTTAGGAACAAAAGAACCTTACCGGATGTTCACATCACGCGCAGAATATCGTTTGATGTTACGTGAAGATAACGCCGATCTACGTTTGACAGAACAAGGCCGTGAACTAGGATTAGTCGACGATCTGCGTTGGGAACATTATTCCCGTAAAGTTGAAATGATCGAGCAAGAGCGCCAGCGTCTGAGTAATATTTGGGTTCATCCACACTCTGAAAGCCTGGATGAGATCAATCAAGTGCTGAAAACCCCATTGTCCAAAGAAGCCAATGGTGAAGATTTACTCCGTCGCCCGGAAATGAACTACGAATTGCTAACATCAATGCCACGTTTTTCACCGGGGCTGACTGAACCTCAGGCAGCAGATCAGGTTGAGATCCAGGTTAAATACGAAGGTTATATTGCCCGACAGCTGGAAGAGATTGAAAAACAGCTACGTAACGAAAACACAGTATTGCCTGTTGATCTTGATTACAAACAAGTCAACGGACTTTCGAATGAAGTTGTTGCAAAACTGAATGACCATAAACCAAGTACAATTGGTCAGGCTTCACGTATTTCTGGCATTACACCGGCAGCGATCTCCATCTTGCTGGTATGGTTGAAAAAACAGGGTTTATTGCGTCGTAGTGCCTAAGAGGACAAAGTTTTGTTTAACAAATTGGAATCATTGTTAGCGAAGACAGACATCATTTTATCGTCGGAGCAAAAACAGCAACTTGTTGCCTACGTTGATATGCTCAACAAATGGAACAAGGCTTACAATCTGACATCTGTTCGTGATCCGGAACAAATGCTGGTTCGCCATATTATGGATAGCATTGTCGTTAATCCATTCCTTCAGGGAACTCGCTTTATTGATGTTGGAACAGGGCCCGGCTTACCGGGCATTCCACTGGCAATTGTACGGCCTGATTCTCATTTCACCTTACTGGATAGTTTGGGGAAACGCGTCCGTTTTCTACGCCAGGTTCAACATGAGTTAGGGCTCACTAACGTTGAGCCAGTACAGAGCAGGGTTGAGGAATTCACTCCTGAGGTGCTTTTTGATGGAGTGATCAGCAGGGCTTTTGCATCTTTGCAGGATATGCTGTCATGGTGCCATCACCTTCCTAAAGCCACTGATGGGCGCTTTTATGCGCTGAAAGGCATAGTGCCGGAAGAGGAGTTGACTCAGTTACCTTCGGGGATCAGTCTTGATGCAGTCATTCCGCTTTTGGTTCCTGAGCAAGAAGGGCAGCGCCATTTGGTGGTACTTAAGTAAAACAGATTTTGTTGTTTATCAATAAAAGTTTAAATAATTAGTGACGTCAGCCACAGTTATATTGTTACGGACGTTACTAATTATCTTCCCTATCTTTTCATATTTATTTACCGATAGATCACAGAAAAATAACTTTCATTTTATATTGAGCAAATTGTTCTTTCTAAGAAGAGACATCCATTTTCTTTATAAATAAATTTTAGAGAAAGTGTTCAAAATAAACCTTTAAGATTTTTTGCTGATATATTGAATAAAACTTTATAGCTATAATATTAATTAATTGATTTTATATAGAAAAAATAAAAGGCAGCCATCACAAATTTAATGGTAAACGGTATTAATGTTTTGATTGAATGTGATATGTATCACGTTTGTTTTTGGGCTCGATAGATTAAAAGTTACAAAATACTAAATAGTATTTGTGAGCAATCTACCATCAAAGTTAGAAATTTAAATTATTATTCACTTTTTCGCTACTTATGGATTGAATTCATTTCGTCTGCCCGTATAATTTGCACGTTTTTGTCACTTGACACTCTTAAGCAAAGACAGTTTTATACAACATTCAGCAAAGCCTGATATGTAATGGTGTACTTCAGGGAGAAAACAAAAGTCATGTCTGTATCCCTTTATAGCGGTAAAATTGCACTGAAACTGTTGCTTTTGCAGTTAATGACTTTTGTTATTCTCAGTGCGGCTTTTTATACCAGAAGTATCGAATGGGGCGTTTCTGCTTTTGCCGGTGGGTTAGCATTTTGGCTGCCAAATGTCATTTTTATGCTGCTTACTCACTTTCAAAAGGTAAAAGAAGAGGGTGTACCTGTACGCATTGCATGGTTCTTCGCTATTGGTGAAGGGGTTAAAGTTATCACCTCGATAGCTATGCTGATAGTTGCCTTAGGGGTGTTCAAGGCGGCATTTGCACCACTTGGTGTGGCCTATTTAGCGGTGCTGATTGTGCAGATCATCGCACCTGCCGTAATGAACGGTTAGTGTTTTTAACAATAAAAGGGTAAAAAGCATCATGTCTGCATCAGGAGAAGTTTCAACTTCAGAGTATATAAGTCATCACCTGAGACACCTTCAGTTAGACTTGCGTACCTTTGAGTTGGTCAATCCCCAAGCTAGTGGCTATGAAGCGACGTTCTGGACGTTGAACATTGACTCGCTTTTTTTCTCCGTCGTATTAGGGATGTTGTTTCTGTTTGTATTCAGGAAGGTTGCCGTTAATGCCACTGCTGGCGTGCCGGGTAAATTCCAGACTGCAGTAGAAATGATTATCGGTTTCGTTGATAACACTGTTCGTGATATGTATCACGGAAAGAGCAAAGTGATTGCCCCTCTGGCTTTGACTGTGTTCGTCTGGGTGTTTTTGATGAACGCATTGGATTTGCTGCCAATCGATCTTATTCCTTTAATCGGTGAACATGTCTTCGGCCTGCCTGCTCTGCGTATTGTTCCAACAGCAGATGTTAGTGTCACTATGTCGATGGCGCTTGGCGTCTTTGTCCTCATCCTATTCTATAGCATTAAGATGAAAGGAATCGGTGGTTTTGCGAAAGAGCTGGGGTTACAGCCTTTCAATCATCCTCTGTTTATTCCTATTAACTTAATTTTGGAAGGGGTTAGCTTGCTGTCTAAACCTATATCACTCGGTCTGCGACTGTTTGGTAATATGTATGCCGGCGAACTGATCTTTATTCTTATTGCGGCTCTCTTACCGTTTTGGTCACAGTGGATGCTCAGCTTACCATGGGCGATTTTCCACATACTGATTATTACGTTACAAGCCTTTATTTTCATGGTTCTGACGATTGTTTATCTGTCGATGGCATCTGAAGAGCATTAATTTTATCAATCATTAATAGTGTTTTAACTGAAACAAACTGGAGACTGTCATGGATATAAACATGGATCTGCTGTACATAGCTGCCGCTATTCTGATGGGTTTGGCTGCTATCGGTGCTGCGATCGGTATCGGCATCCTTGGGGGCAAATTCTTGGAAGGTGCAGCTCGTCAGCCTGATCTGATCCCTCTGCTGCGTACTCAGTTCTTTATCGTTATGGGTCTGGTTGACGCCATCCCGATGATCGCTGTGGGCCTGGGCTTGTATATGATGTTCGCTGTCGGTACCAAGTAACTTACAGAACTGAAAATTAAGCCGATTCATTAATTGAAATAGAGGTATTGTGCCGTGAATATTAACGCAACAATCCTCGGCCAGGCCATCGCGTTTGTCCTGTTTGTTTTGTTCTGTATGAAGTATGTATGGCCACCAATCATGGCGGCCATCGAGAAGCGTCAGAAAGAAATTGCTGACGGTTTGGCTTCAGCAGAGCGTGCTAAAAAGAACCTGGACTTAGCGCAAGCCAATGCGACCGACCAACTGAAAAAAGCGAAAGCAGACGCACACGCTATCATCGAACAGGCTAATAAACAAAGAGCCCAGATTATTGATGATGCAAGGACTGAAGCTGAGCTGGAACGTAGCAAAATAGTAGCGCAGGCTCATGCTGAAGTTGAAGCTGAAAGCAAGCGTGTTCGTGAAGAGCTACGTAAACAGGTTGCGCTGTTGGCTATCGCAGGTGCCGAGAAGATCATCGAACGTTCCGTGGATGAAGCTGCTAACAGCGACATCGTTGATAAACTGGTCGCTGAACTGTAAGGAGGGAGGGGCATGTCTGAATTTGCTACTGTAGCTCGCCCCTACGCCAAAGCAGCTTTTGACTTTGCTGTGGAACACCAATTTCTCGAACACTGGCAGAACATGCTGGCGTTCGTTGCAGAGGTAACCCGCAATGAGCAGGTTGGTGAGCTGCTTTCCGGTTCATTAGCACCGGAAACGTTAGCCAATACCTTTATCACTTTATGTGATGATCAGGTAGATGAGCATGCTCGTAACTTTATTCGTGTCATGGCAGAAAATGGTCGCTTGCTGGTATTGCCAGAAGTCTTCCTGCAATTTATCCAATTGCGTGCATCACTGGAATCAACAATTGATGTTGAAGTGATATCTGCGTCCGAACTGAATGAGCAGCAGCAGGCTAAAATTTCTGCGGCGATGGAAAAACGTCTGTCACGCAAAGTGAAGCTGAATTGCAAAATTGACAAGTCTGTTATTGCCGGCGTGATTATCCGTGCGGGTGACATGGTGATCGATGGCAGTATTCGTGGCCGTCTGGATCGTTTAACAGACGTCTTGCAGTCTTAAGGGGACTGGAGCATATGCAACTGAATTCCACCGAAATCAGCGAACTGATCAAACAGCGTATTGCTCAGTTCAATGTGGTGAGCGAAGCTCACAATGAAGGTACGATTGTTTCCGTTAACGACGGTATCATTCGTGTCCACGGTTTAGCCGATGTCATGCAGGGTGAGATGATCGCACTGCCTGGCAACCGTTATGCAATTGCACTGAACCTGGAGCGAGACTCCGTGGGTGCGGTTGTTATGGGTCCGTATGCTGACTTGGCCGAAGGCATGAAAGTCAAATGTACTGGCCGTATTTTGGAAGTACCTGTTGGTCGTGGTTTGCTGGGTCGTGTTGTTAACACACTGGGTGAGCCAATCGACGGTAAAGGTGCTGTTGAGCACGATGGTTTCTCCCCAGTAGAAGTTATCGCTCCGGGCGTTATTGATCGTCAATCCGTTGACCAGCCTGTCCAGACAGGTTACAAATCTGTTGATGCCATGATCCCAATCGGCCGTGGTCAGCGTGAGCTGGTTATCGGTGACCGTCAGACAGGTAAAACTGCACTGGCGATTGATGCGATCATTAACCAACGTGATTCCGGTATCAAATGTATTTACGTAGCGATTGGTCAGAAAGCCTCTACTATTGCTAACGTAGTTCGTAAACTGGAAGAGCATGACGCACTGAAAAACACCATCGTTGTTGTTGCATCTGCTTCTGAATCTGCTGCCCTGCAATATCTGGCACCGTATTCTGGCTGTGCGATGGGTGAATACTTCCGTGATCGTGGTGAAGATGCCCTGATTGTTTACGATGACCTGTCTAAACAGGCTGTTGCTTACCGTCAGATTTCTCTGTTGCTGCGCCGTCCACCTGGACGTGAAGCATTCCCTGGTGACGTTTTCTATCTGCACTCCCGTCTGTTGGAGCGTGCAGCGCGTGTTAACGCTGAATATGTTGAAAAGTACACCAATGGTGAAGTGAAAGGCAAAACAGGTTCTCTGACAGCACTGCCAATCATCGAAACACAGGCTGGTGACGTTTCTGCATTCGTACCGACAAACGTTATCTCCATTACTGATGGTCAGATCTTCCTTGAATCTGCTCTGTTCAACGCAGGTATTCGTCCGGCGGTTAACCCAGGGATTTCCGTATCCCGTGTAGGTGGTGCTGCTCAGACTAAGATTATCAAGAAACTGTCTGGTGGTATCCGTACTGCTCTGGCTCAGTACCGCGAACTGGCGGCATTCTCCCAGTTTGCATCTGATCTGGATGATGCGACTCGTAAGCAGCTGGATCACGGTCAGAAAGTAACTGAGCTGTTGAAACAGAAACAGTATCAGCCAATGTCTATTGCACAACAGGCTCTATCTCTGTTTGCTGCTGAGCGTGGCTATCTGGAAGATGTCGAAATCGCGAAAGTGGTCAGTTTCGAATCTGCGCTGTTGGCGTATGCTAGCCATGAACATGCTGATCTTCTGAAAGAGATTGACCAGTCTGGCGATTACAACGGAGAGATCGAAGCGAAGCTGAAAGCTCTGTTGGAATCCTTCAAGGCGACTCAGTCCTGGTAACACTATTCGGCCCTGTTTGATTCTGTTTAATGAAAAAACACGGGCCGTCTGGTTGAATACGGAGAAGCAGAAATGGCCGGCGCAAAAGAGATACGTACCAAAATCGCCAGTGTGCAGAACACGCAGAAAATCACTAAAGCGATGGAAATGGTCGCCGCGTCCAAAATGCGTAAAACGCAGGACCGCATGGCGGCCAGCCGTCCTTATGCAGATACCATTCGCAGCGTGATTGGACACCTTGCGTTAGGTAATCTGGAGTACAAACACCCATACCTTGAAGAGCGTGAAGTTAAACGCGTTGGGTACGTGGTTGTTTCTACTGACCGTGGTTTATGTGGCGGTTTGAACATTAACTTGTTCAAAAAATTGCTGATAGAAATGAAAGACTGGTCTGATAAAAAAGTCCAGGTTGATTTGGCACTTATTGGATCAAAAGCGGTTTCTTTCTTTTCTTCTGTTGGTGGCAACGTTGTTGCCCAGGTAACAGGGATGGGAGATAACCCATCATTGTCCGAATTGATCGGGCCAGTCAGCGTCATGATGCAAGCATATGACGAAGGGCGTCTGGATAAACTGTATATAGTGACAAACAAGTTCCACAATACAATGTCTCAGGTTCCGACAATCACTCAGTTATTGCCTCTGCCAGCCGGAGACGATGAAACACTGAAGAAGAAGTCCTGGGATTATCTGTATGAACCAGATCCTAAGGCGCTGTTGGATACCTTGCTGCGTCGCTATATAGAATCGCAAGTTTATCAGGGCGTCGTTGAAAACCTGGCTAGTGAGCAGGCCGCACGAATGGTAGCGATGAAAGCCGCGACTGATAACGGTGGCAACCTGATCAAAGAGTTGCAGTTGGTTTACAACAAAGCTCGTCAGGCCAGCATTACTCAGGAACTCACCGAAATCGTTTCGGGTGCAGCTGCGGTTTAACAGCTAGGTTTACGAATTACGTAGAGGATTCAAGATGGCTACTGGAAAGATTATCCAGGTAATCGGCGCCGTGGTGGACGTCGAATTCCCTCAGGACAGCGTACCAAAAGTATACGATGCCCTTGAGGTTAAAAACGGTGAAGAAAAACTGGTGCTGGAAGTTCAGCAACAGTTAGGCGGCGGTATCGTTCGCTGTATCGCAATGGGTACTTCTGATGGTCTGCGCCGTAATTTGGAAGTGACTGATTTAGGTCATCCAATCGAAGTCCCTGTTGGTGAAGCGACTCTGGGTCGTATCATGAACGTACTGGGTGACCCGATTGATATGAAAGGTGACATTGGCGAGCAAGAGCGCTGGTCAATTCACCGTACTGCACCAAGCTATGAAGAGTTATCTAACTCTCAGGAACTGCTGGAAACCGGTATCAAAGTAATGGACCTGATTTGTCCATTCGCTAAAGGTGGTAAAGTCGGTCTGTTCGGTGGTGCGGGTGTAGGTAAAACCGTTAACATGATGGAGCTGATCCGTAACATCGCGATCGAGCACTCCGGTTACTCTGTATTTGCGGGTGTAGGTGAACGTACTCGTGAAGGTAACGACTTCTATCATGAAATGACAGACTCCAACGTACTGGACAAAGTATCTCTGGTATACGGTCAGATGAATGAGCCACCAGGAAACCGTCTGCGTGTTGCTCTGACCGGTCTGACCATGGCGGAAAAATTCCGTGATGAAGGCCGTGACGTTCTGTTGTTCGTCGATAACATTTACCGTTATACCCTGGCAGGTACCGAAGTATCGGCACTGTTGGGTCGTATGCCATCTGCGGTAGGTTATCAGCCAACGCTGGCGGAAGAGATGGGTGTTCTGCAAGAACGTATCACCTCTACCAAAACTGGTTCAATCACTTCCGTACAGGCGGTTTACGTTCCTGCGGATGACTTGACTGACCCATCACCAGCAACAACCTTTGCTCACTTGGATGCAACCGTTGTACTGAGCCGTCAGATCGCATCTCTGGGTATCTACCCAGCGGTTGACCCACTGGATTCAACCAGCCGTCAGCTTGATCCACTCGTTGTTGGTCAAGAGCACTATGATGTAGCTCGTGGCGTTCAGTCTATCCTGCAACGTTATCAGGAACTGAAAGACATCATCGCGATTCTGGGTATGGACGAACTGTCAGAAGATGACAAACTGGTTGTTGCTCGTGCTCGTAAGATCCAGCGCTTCCTGTCTCAGCCATTCTTCGTTGCAGAAGTATTTACCGGTTCACCAGGTAAATTCGTTTCTCTGAAAGACACCATCCGTGGCTTCAAAGGCATCCTGAACGGTGATTATGACCACCTGCCAGAGCAGGCGTTCTACATGGTTGGTACCATCGAAGAAGCTATAGAAAAAGCTAAGAAGCTTTAATACGGCTGACGGGAGGTTGATATGGCTGCAATGACGTTCTCCCTGAACGTAGTCAGCGCTGAAAAACTGATGTTTGAAGGGCTGGTACAGAAAATTCAGGTGACTGGTAGTGAAGGTGAGTTGGGGATTTATCCTCAGCACACCCCGCTGCTTACTGCCATAAAACCGGGCATGATACGTATTGTTAAGCAGTTTGGTGAAGAAGAGTTTATCTACCTGTCAGGTGGTATTCTGGAAGTTCAGCCAAACGGCGTGATCGTACTGGCCGATACAGCGATCCGTGGTAAGGATTTGGATGAAGCCAAAGTGCTTGAAGCCAAGCGCAAGGCGGAAGAACATGTCCGTAATTCCCACGGCGATGTTGATTATGCTCAGGCATCTGCTGAATTGTCGAAAGCGATTGCAAAACTTCGTGTAATCGAACTGACGAAAAAGCTGATGTAGGATTACCCAATAAATTTCAAATAGTAACTGATAAAGTTAAATTTGAGAGATAAAAGGTAAATACCCAATGGATTTCGAATTGCATTGAGATAATTGGAAAGACAGAGGGTAAGGCAGTAAATAAAAAGCCAGTTAGCATGACTAACTGGCTTTTTTGCATTACGAAATATGTAGCAATTTATTTCGTAAACAGGTTTACTTTTATACTTAAAATCGGAATTGTCAGGTTTCTTATGTCTATTACATCCAACGCAACTGTTTCCAAGCCAATAACTTCCAAATCAACGAGTGCAAAAAGTGTTGTGATACTGGCTGCGGGAAAAGGAACCCGCATGTATTCTGACCTCCCTAAAGTCCTGCACTCACTGGCAGGAAAGCCGATGGTTCAGCATGTCATTGATACTGCAATGGCATTGGGTACCCAAAATGTTCATCTGGTATATGGGCATGGCGGCGACCTGATGAAACAAACTCTTTCAGGCCAGAAAAACGCTAATCAAAACCTGAGCTGGGTATTGCAAGCAGAACAGCTAGGTACTGGTCACGCGATGCAGCAGGCGGCTCCACATTTTGCCGATGATGAAGATATTCTGATCCTCTACGGCGATGTACCACTGATTGCTCAGGATACGTTAGAACGTTTGATTGAAGCTAAACCAGAAGGCGGTATTGGATTATTAACCGCTATTTTGGATAACCCGACCGGATATGGTCGTATCATCCGTGAAAATGGTGAAGTCACAGGGATCATCGAACAAAAAGATGCGACTGACGAGCAGCGTAAAATCAACGAAATCAACACCGGCATTCTGGTTGCAAACGGTGGTGATTTGAAACGCTGGTTATCCAAACTGGAAAACAATAATGCGCAGGGTGAATACTACCTGACAGACGTTATTGCACTTGCACATCAGGAAGGCCGTCAGATTAAAGCTGTGCATCCAAGCCGTTTAAGTGAAATGGAAGGGGTTAACAACCGTCTTCAGCTTTCTGCATTAGAACGTATTTACCAGTCTGAACAAGCGGAGAAATTATTGCTGGCGGGTGTCATGTTACTCGACCCGGCTCGTTTCGATCTGCGAGGAACATTAGAGCATGGCCGCGATATTACCATTGATACCAATGTCATTATTGAAGGTCATGTCGTATTGGGGAATAACGTTCAGGTAGGTTCTGGCTGTATTCTGAAAAACTGCGTTATCGGTGATGGTGCGGTAATCAGCCCTTATACTGTAATAGAAGACTCTGAACTCGCGGCTGAATGTACCGTAGGGCCTTTTGCTCGCTTGCGTCCGGGTTCTAAACTGGCGGAAAAAGCCCATGTCGGCAATTTCGTTGAAATGAAAAAATCCTCCCTTGGCAAAGGTTCCAAAGCAGGGCACCTGACTTATTTGGGTGATTCTGAAATTGGAAGTAATGTAAATATCGGTGCAGGAACCATTACCTGTAACTATGATGGCGCCAACAAATTTAAGACTATCATTGGTGATGACGTATTTGTGGGTTCTGACAGCCAGCTTGTTGCCCCTGTAAACATTGCTAAAGGTGTCACTATCGGCGCAGGAACCACCGTAACAAAAGATGTTGCTGAAAATGAGCTGGTTATCAGCCGTGTTAAGCAAACTCATATTAGGGACTGGAAACGTCCTGTTAAGAAAAAATAAATAAGATATACCCATAATAAAACCCCATCTCTACAAAGCTCGGGGACCGGTAAATCCAGAACGAGATTTGCCGGAACACAATCAGGTTGTGAGACATAAAAAGGGCGTTTACAGCCCTATTTTTAGGAATAAAAACACATGTGTGGAATCGTTGGTGCAGTAGCACAGCGTGATATAGCAGAAATACTGATCGAAGGTCTTCGTCGTCTGGAATACCGTGGTTATGACTCTGCGGGTATGGCTGTCGTTGACAGCGAAAATCAGATGACTCGTCTGCGTGAAGTGGGCAAAGTACAGATGTTGGCTGATGAAGCTGATAAACAGCCTGTTATCGGTGGTACAGGTATTGCTCATACCCGTTGGGCGACGCACGGAGAGCCAAACGAACGCAACGCTCACCCTCATACTTCTGAGCATATTGCAGTTGTGCATAACGGCATTATTGAAAACCATGAAGAACTGCGTGAAGAACTGAAAGCACGTGGTTATGGTTTCTCTTCAGATACCGATACTGAAACCATTGCTCATCTTGTTCACTGGGAACAGCAACAAGGTGGCTCATTGCTGGAAATCGTACAGCGTGTTATCCCACAATTGCGCGGCGCTTATGGCACCGTCATTATGGATAGCCGTCAGCCAGATGTGCTGGTAGCTGCGCGCTCCGGTAGCCCATTAGTGATTGGTCTGGGCGTTGGTGAAAACTTTCTGGCATCTGACCAGCTGGCATTACTGCCAGTGACTCGCCGCTTTATCTATCTGGAAGAAGGCGACGTTGCCGAAATCACCCGCCGCACTGTTCGCATTTTTGATGTGCAGGGTGAAGCCGTTGAACGTGAGCAGATTGAATCTAACGTTCAGTACGATGCAGGTGACAAAGGTGTTTACCGTCACTATATGCAGAAAGAGATTTACGAACAGCCAATGGCGATTAAAAACACGCTGGAAGGCCGTGTGAGTCATGGTGAAGTTAATCTGTCCGAGCTGGGAGCTAATGCAGCAGAATTACTGTCTCAGGTAGAACATATCCAGATTGTTGCCTGCGGAACGTCTTTCAATGCTGGTATGGTTTCCCGCTACTGGTTTGAATCACTGGCGGGTATTCCATGTGATGTAGAAATCGCCTCTGAATTCCGTTACCGCAAACCAGCCTGCCGTAAAGGTAGCCTGTTGATCACCCTGTCTCAATCCGGTGAAACAGCGGACACACTGGCAGCACTGCGTTTATCCAAAGAACTGGGTTACCTGACTTCCCTGACCATCTGTAACGTTGCAGGCTCTTCTCTGGTACGCGAATCAGACTTTGCCCTGATGACCAAAGCGGGCGCAGAAATCGGTGTAGCATCCACCAAAGCATTCACTACTCAGCTAACCGTATTGCTGATGCTGGTGGCTTACATGGGACGCTTGAAAGGTGCTGATGACTCTCTGGAGCAGAATATCGTTCATGCCCTGCATGCGTTACCAAGCCGCATTGAAAGCATGTTGTCGAAAGACAAAGTGATTGAAGCACTGGCAGAAGACTTCTCTGAGAAACACCACGCATTATTCCTCGGCCGCGGCGATCAATATCCGATCGCGGTTGAAGGTGCGCTGAAACTGAAAGAGATCTCCTACATCCACGCAGAAGCTTACGCAGCGGGTGAACTGAAACACGGCCCACTGGCACTGATTGATGCTGATATGCCGGTCATCATCGTTGCACCAAACAACGAACTGCTGGAAAAACTGAAATCTAACATCGAAGAAGTCCGCGCCCGTGGTGGTCAGTTGTACGTCTTCGCCGATCAGGATGCCGGTTTCACCGACAGTGAAAACATGAAGATCATCTCCCTGCCACACGTAGAAGAACTGATCGCCCCGATCTTCTACACCGTGCCACTGCAATTGCTGTCTTACCACGTTGCCTTGATCAAAGGAACAGATGTGGATCAGCCGAGGAACTTGGCGAAGTCTGTGACAGTGGAGTGATGGTTTAATCACCATATATAATAAAAGTTAATTCTTTCTAAATCCGGTCATGTGAAAACTGACCGGATTTTATTACTCGGATTAGCGGCGCTTAATAGCAAGTCTGGATCACCAATCCGTTGATAAAGAAAGTACTGCCCCAAAATCCAGCTGTGCAGGGTTTTGGGGTTTAAATCCTATACCGCGTGAGCGTATCAAACTGCAAACCGGAAAGTCTGCGTCAGCAATGGCAGGATATCTGCTTTTCTGGGTAATGCGTTTTCAATAGGACCCCATTTATATTCAATCGTTACAAATCCCCAAAACTGCAAAAAACGCGCGATAAAGCGAGATTCAATCACCATTTTGAGTGACTCTGTTGGTGAAAAGTACTCATCCGGTATGAACTGATGAAGTAAAGCAGGGAATGCAGTAGTGACTTCTTCACTTAATTGATCAACAGAACCATGGCATTGTAGACGCCAAACCATAAACAGCCAGAAAGTGCGTATATCAATGTCTTCCCAATTGTCCAAGTAGCCCCAATTATACTGTGTGGTTGCGGCTTCTAGCATAGGTAAGAAAAAGGCATTAATGCCATGGGTTTGATATTGCTTCTGCGCATCTTTTTTCACATAGTAGCGACCACTTCTACGGTAAATAATGCCAGCAATTTCTGCCAATATCCGAGTGTAATGCAGTGCATTAAATTTATCTTCATTACTACCAGAAAATTCATTGATCCTAATAAACTTAGCCACTGGAAATTCAGGCAACAAATCACAGGCTTGTTTTACCAGTTTTGTGGGTAAGTTACCTTTGGTGGTCGCTTTAAATGAGCCTTCATTCTGCATCGCTTCATCTAAGATTAACCCTAAATAGCGCATCACTGGGCTACTTGATAAATCATCCGGCGTGTTGATGGTGACACAAGACAATTGATCGAATGGCGCATACATCCAATTGTTCATTTGGGTTGGTGATAGGCCACAAAACTCAGTATTAGGCCGATTATTATGCTCATTTACTCTATGTTGAGTAACCGCATTTAGCTCATCTAGCGTCAGATTTGGGTTCATAGCAGCGAATTGCGAAATATCATCTAACAATTTCGCCTGTTGCTTTGAAACGCTATCCATACAACAACGTTTGTATTTTTTCCCGCTGCCACAGGGACAAGGATCGTTCCGACCAACTTTCATTTTAAATCGCTCTATTTTATTTTTGCTGATGTATGCTTTCGGTACTGCTTATTCCATTTTCATTAAACTTCTTAGTTAATTAACCATACTTACGGGCAAACTCTTCATCGGAGTTGCACAGGTAAATAATGAATTCAATGAAAGAAATGAAGTAAGGGATGAACGTCCAACAGAAAATTAGATATAAAAAGCCTTGCGCAATTTTACCCAGATAAAACTTATGAACGCCAAATCCTCCTAGAAAAAACGCTAAGAGTGCAGCAGCGAGACGGTTTTTAGTTCCTACAGTTCCTTGTATTGCACCACAGTTTGGACACGCTTTAGCTGTTTCGTGAATTTTATTACCGCACCCGCGGCAAAACACCATACTCGACATTGAGCTTAATCCTTTTAATTAACCTGAGTTTTGGATAAAAATCGACTAACTGCCTGTTTCAGAAGAAAGTTTTGGTAAATGTTGAAAAACTGCTCTGAGGGAGAACAAGCTATGGTTAAGCTAGTAGAAATTTTTTATCGTGTCGACGATTTTTGTCATTTACTCATCCATTTGCTCATCTATGGCAAACGTTGATTTTGAGTGAATGGCGCTCGGAGTTGGCATGGTTGCCGGTTGAAACCATTATTCATTATCAGCAGCAGGCATATTATCAGGTGCTTAGAGAATGTGATAAGGCCAGTGATTGCACAGTATTTATTGATTTTATACTGGAAAAATTAGCTGAAGCACTTAAGGAAAGTATTGATACAGAACAGCCGGATACTATCTTAGAGTCGGAAGAAATGTCGGTACAAATGTCGGTACAAATGTCGGAAGAAAATACACAACAACTGAACGCGACTGCGAAAAAAGTCCTGTCTATTATTATTAATCATCCAGCTATAACAATATCTCAACTAGCTGATGATTTAGGGGTTACTCCTAGAACAATAGAACGAAATATTAAAGTATTGCAGGAATATGGGTATTTAATTCGGGTTGGTGCGAAAAAAGGGGGATATTGGAGGGTTAGATAAAATTGGCTGTTTTTAATTTTTGTTAGATCACTTTTAGCTCCTTGTGAATTCGAGAAATTAGACCAATCCTAATAGGATTTTACAACTATAATTTAGCGAATTTCATGGTATAACATCATCATTTAAACGGAAGTTACCCTAAAGCATGATGCAATACACAGACAGAGTTACTCATTCATTAATTTGCATAGCAGTTTATATCGGCTGGTTTGCCTTGTCTTTCCTGTCGGTTTTCTTTCCTAATGCAGTAGAGTTATACCGTTCTGACTTAGGTATCCCAGTATTATGTATTCTGATCTGGTTGCCTTATTCACTCCTTTGCTGGCGCAGCTATCAGAAAAAATTTAACTTAATGCCTATCGGGAAATTACGATTGGCAGATCTCATATTACCCGTGCTAGCAATTCTTGCTCTGATTTGGATAAATGATATTCTTGGGATAGAAGAATCTTGGACTTCACATGCTTCTGATTTATCTGTTTTTATTTTTTTCCTATATGTAATTTCTATTTGCATAGCTGCTCCGATTGTTGAAGAAATTATATTCCGTGGATTTTTATTAAATGCAGGTATGGGATATGGAAAAAGGGGAAAACAGATAGCCATTTTAATAATATCATTGTTATTTTCAGCTGGACATGTACAATATTCATCATCCACCACTTTTATATTTATATTCGTATTTTCCGTTATTCTGTGTCACGTCAGGATACACACCCGTTCTCTGATTGTACCTATGGCATTACACGCGTTTAACAATATACTATCGGTATCATATTATTCTTAATTCAACAAAGGGTATGGTAAATGGCATACCCTGCTCTTATTTTTTATTTTCAGTGGTTAAATTTTTTATTATTATAAAAGGAAACAAAAAATGAATAACAAAAAATCTGGAAAAAACTGGTCTAAGGATTTCACTTTAGATTTTTTAAAAAAATTTATCGTCAGTAATATTATTGCTATTATAGTTTATTTTGTAATTACCGCTATAGCTGCTTATATTTTAAATGTTATTATTGGGGCTGCTGCAACCTTAGCGATCTTTATAATTATATGTGTTATTTTGTTTTTTCTGTTTACATAAATAATCCTCTGCTTAATTATATATAATGAGTCATGTTAACTATATCTTTTCAAATCTGGATCATTAACAAATTAATCGCTAAACCAATAAAAATAACACTTGTCACTTTATTTAAAATAGTTTGTACTGATGAATCATTCTCGATAAATTCATGTAAAAAACCAGACAAGTAAGATATCATCGCAAATGAAATAAAAGCCACGGCGATAAATATCAATCCCAAGTATAATAATTGAAGTGAAACAGGGATCGCATCTTCGCAGTTGCTGATAAACTGAGGTAGAAAAGCCAAAAAGAAAATAATCACTTTTGGGTTTGATAAATTCATTATCAGCCCTTTTTTAATGAGTTTTCTGCTTTTACTGAAAAGCTTAGAACTATCATTGAGGCTAACAGGCTTGGCATTAAAAGCTTTCCATGCCAGATAGGTTAAGTAAAGTACTCCAAGCCCTCTAATAAACTCAAAAGTGATAGCATTTTCCCGTATTATTGCGGCAATACCTAATGAGACTAAAGATGTCTGTATTATTAACCCAACACATAATCCAATGGTAATGGATATGCCTGTTTTCCGTCCATTCAGGGCTGATTGACTTAAGACTAAAATATTATCCGGCCCCGGTAAGAAGCATAAAAATGATGATATTCCAATAAATGTGATGAGTGTTTCTATTGATGGCATTATATATATATCCCTGGATTGGCTGAATAGTATATTAATGCCATTAATCTGCGTGTAAATATAATAAATTTACTTGTTGGTATGAATTAATTTCATACCGTATTTTATTGTTCTTTCAAGGTGACTTTTAATTAAAGGTAAGCAAAGTTCTCTGAACCATTTATGCTCTGGGTCTTCATGGTGTTTAGCATGCCAGAGTAAGTAGTATTGTTGTGGCTTGATATCAATAGGTAAGGTTTTTATTTTTAAATCATATCGCTGAGAAAAATCAGCTGCGATATGCAGTGGCATGGTCAGCATTGTGTCCGTTTTTAATACCAACTCAATGGCTGATTGGAAAAAAGGAACTGTTGCGAAAATACGACGTTTCCGGTTTATTATTGCTAATTGTTGATCAATCGGACTGTTTTTATCTCCGCCGCCACTGATGAGAATATGTCGGCCATTAATATAGTTGCTGACCGTCATATTGTTATCAGAATTAGGATGGTCGTTCCTGAATACCACTATAAGCGGTTCTTCCGCCATTAAATTCCCGTATAAATTATCGGGTACTGAATCAGCAATTGTTGCTACTAAATCCACATCCTGCTCAGCTAAGTTATACAGGTTATCTTTATGCCACTGTTTATATTCAATACTTACATTAGGTGCTTCTTTTTCAATATGGCTCAATATAGAAGGTAAAATAGCCTGAGCAACATAATCGCTGGAAGCTAAAGTAAACTTTCTGTTGCAAAGACTTGGTTCCATTAATTCGGGTGAATACAGATTATTTAACTGTTGAAGTAAGGCCGGAAGTTGTGCTTTCAGTTTTTCTCCTTTTTTCGTCAGGATGAACTGATTGCCTTCACGCACAATAATTCTGTCATGAAAATCTTCACGTAGCTGATTTAATGTTTTACTCATTGCAGACTGGGTAACATTTAACTGTTTTGCAGACTCGGTCAGGTTAAGTGTTTTCAGTATTGATACCAGCGCAGGGAGCAATTTATAATTATTCAAGGTGTGATTTCCATATATTAAATGGACAATGATTTTATGTAATAAGAGTGTGCTTATCTATGAGAAGTATCACTCTATTCCAAATAATGCTCCTTAAAATAACGCTCTAAAAATTCAACTGTCACTCTGATACGGGCGGACATAGCCAAGCGTGTAACGTAAACCGCCCAAATATTCGCGGATTGGTAATATTCCGGCAGAATGTGTACCAAAGCGCCTGATTTAATACTCTCTCTGACATCCCAATATGATCGCAGGATAATACCGTGTCCATCCAGACACCACTGGTGAATGATCTCACCGTGATTGGATGACATTGGTCCAGTGACTTTTATTGATTGAACTCCTGTGCTGTTTTGTAGTTTCCAGATCCCGAACGGATGATCCCGCTCTTTGATCACCAGACAGGCATGAGAAGGGAGTTCATTAATTGATTTTGGCACTGAATGACGGGCAAGATAATCCGGTGATGCACAGAGGATCCGGCGGTTAGATGCCAGTTTGCGGGCAATAAGATTGTCATCAATCTCATCACCAATACGAATATCGAGATCAATCCCTTCGGTCGCCAGATCAACAAGACGATCTTCCACATCAAAACGAAGATCGAGCTGTGGATAAGTCTGGATCAATGCTGATAATGCCGGAGCAACGAACTTCCGGCCAAAGCCAAAACTACTGGTAATTCTGATCTTTCCCTGAGGTTCTTGCCGAAGTTCACAGAGCTCATCCATCATCTGGTTAACATCGTTCAGAATATGCTGCGCCCATTCATAAATCCGCTCACCATCTTCTGTGATGGATACCCGACGTGTGGTTCGGTGTAACAGACTGACATTCAATACATTCTCTAATATCGCAATGCGCTTACTGATAAAAGCGGGAGAGGCACCGATCTCTTCCGCAGCGGCGGCAAAACTGGCCCTTTTCGCCACTAAAAGAAAAACGCGTAGATCCTGTAAAAAGGGAAGATTATTCATAGATTGTAAATTATGTTTCTACATTTTTAGTATTGAATACAAATCAGTCAATTATAAGATATCCAGAAAGTCAATTCTGTACCCTGATAAATGAGATATACTCGATGAAAAAAACGTTTAAAATTGCAGCAATTCCGGGTGATGGAATTGGTCATGAAGTGCTTCCTGAAGGTATTCGGGTTTTGCAGGCGGTGGCTGAAAAATGGGATCTTCATTTATCGTTTGAATATTTTGAATGGGCCAGCTGCGATTATTATCTCAGGCACGGCAAAATGATGCCGGATGACTGGTTTAATCAATTAATGCAATTTGATGCCATTTATTTTGGCGCGGTAGGCTGGCCTGAAACTGTGCCTGATCATATATCACTTTGGGGATCATTACTTAAGTTTCGCCGTGATTTTCAGCAGTATGTTAATTTGCGTCCTGTACGTTTGTTACCGGGAGTGCCTTGCCCGTTAGCGAATAAGAAACCGGAAGATATCGATTTCTATGTCGTCCGAGAAAATACTGAAGGGGAATATTCTGCTATTGGGGGGCGTTTTAATGAAGGAACAGAGCATGAAGTGGTGATTCAGGAGTCGGTTTTTACCCGCCGTGGGGTTGATCGCATTCTGAAATATGCATTTGAATTAGCCCAGAGTCGTCCCCGTAAATTATTAACTTCTGCAACGAAATCCAATGGGTTATCGATAAGTATGCCTTACTGGGATGAGCGCGTTGAAGAGATGGCAAAACAGTACCCTGATATTAAATGGGATAAACAACATATTGATATTCTTTGTGCCCGCTTTGTGTTGAATCCAGAGCGGTTTGATGTTGTTGTCGCTTCCAATTTATTTGGCGATATTCTTTCCGATCTTGGGCCGGCATGTACCGGAACTATTGGAATTTCCCCTTCTGCTAATCTAAATCCGGAAAGGAATTTCCCTTCTTTGTTCGAACCTGTTCACGGCTCTGCACCGGATATTTATGGCAAAAATATTGCTAACCCGATTGCTATGATCTGGGCCGGAGCCATGATGTTACAGTTTTTAGGTGATGGAGATAAACGTTATCAGGATGCTCATGATGATATCTTAGCGGCGATTGAAGCGGTAATCGTGCAAGGCATTGTGACCCCGGATATGAAAGGAAAGGCATCAACACAGCAGGTGGGAGAAGCCATCGTTGGGAATTTGAATGCTTAAAATTATTCTTTTCTAAAAAAACATTATTTTCTAAAAACCATATTCTTTATTGAGGATATGGTTTTTTATTATCTGATTTCAGACTGATTCTGAACTAACATCACAAAACATTAATTACGATATGTGTTTTATCTATTTACTGTTTAGCTAATTGTTTAAATAGTGTAGCGACACTATATTTTTATTGTTAACAAAAAGAAGCGATAAGTTTTGTTCTTACTTAGTTGCACGTTTTCCTTTTGTCCTGTCCATAACAACGATAACAGGCAATTTTGTGTATTCCATAAAAAATAAGGAGATATACAAAATGGTAAAGCGGAGGTTTTATGCTGAGCAACCCAAAGAAAGATATTCCGTTAATTGTCATCAGTCTGGTCTGTATTATTGTGATAGCAATAACACTCGGTGCATTTCCTGAAAAAACAAGTGTTATTGCTAATGCAATTTTTAATGGTCTGACTCGTTTGCTTGGGTCAACCATTCAGATTTTAGTGCTTGTCGCTTTGATGTTTGTCCTTTATCTGGCTCTGAGTAAATACGGCAATATTCGTCTTGGCGAAGGGAAGCCCAAATATGCCACAGCACCGTGGTTATGCATGTTTATTTGTGCGGGGCTTGGTTCATCGACGTTATATTGGGGGGTGATGGAGTGGGCTTATTATTATAAAACCCCCGGTCTGAATATTGCTCCTCACACTCCTAAGGCTCTGGAATACAGTATCAGTTACTCTTTTTTTCATTGGGGAGTCAGTGCCTGGGCTACTTATGCTTTGGCTTCATTGGTCATGGCTTACCATTTTCATGTCAGAAAAAATAAAGGTCTGAGCCTGTCAGGGATCATTTCTGCCATTATCAAAATCAATCCTCAGGGTTTTTGGGGGCGTTTGGTTGATATGACATTCTTAATTGCGACGGTAGGCGCATTAACGATTTCGTTAGTGGTGACTGCATCGACATTAAGTGGTGGGCTTTCAGTGTTAACCGGCATACCGAACAATTTTATGGTTCAGGCCGGAATCACATTATTAGCCGCATTAATTTTCAGCTTAAGTTCTTATATTGGCATTGATAATGGTATGCGGCGATTAAGCCAGATGGTGGGTTGGGGTGCATTGGGGTTTGCGTTTCTGGTTCTGATGGCAGGGCCGACAGAATTTATCATTAATAATATTATTCATACCATTGGTCTGACGACGCAGAACTTCCTACAAATGAGCTTGTTTACCGATCCAATGGGGGATGGCCAATTTACCCGTAGCTGGACTGTTTTCTATTGGCTGTGGTGGATTTCATATACTCCCGGTGTTGCGATGTTTGTGACGAGGGTCTCTCACGGGCGAAAAATTAAGGAAGTGATTTGGGCATTGTTATTAGGCAGTACGTTTGGCTGTTGGTTTTTCTTTGGTGTTCTGGAAAGTTATGCTATGCACCAATTTATTACCGGAACCATTAATGTCCCTGAAATATTAAATACGTTAGGTGGTGAAACCGCGGTTCATCAACTATTGAATGCGTTGCCATTCGGCCAGTTTTTCCTTATTGCCTATCTTTGCATTATGATTATTTTTCTGGCCTCACATATGGATGCAGTGGCCTATACGATGGCAGCAACCAGTACCCGTAATTTAAGTGAAGGTCAGGACCCCAGCCGGAATTTACGTCTTTTCTGGTGTGTGGTGATTACACTCATTCCCCTTTCGATTTTGTTTACACAAGCTTCTCTGGAAACAATGAAAACAACGGTAGTGCTGACAGCACTCCCCTTTCTGGTGATCCTATTATTTAAGGTCTATGGTTTTATTCGCTGGATAAAACAAGATTACGCACATATTCCTGCCCATCTTATTGATACTTCTGAACAGCAGGAGAATGTTGTTATTCCGGTGCCGATAAAAGTAAAAAATACTAACAATACCTTCATCCACGACAGCAATAACTAACAAAACAGTCAATGAACGTCATAAGAAGATTAAGGAATTGATATGAGCATCCAACATCCTGATTTCACATTGCCAAGAGATTTTTGTGCAAACCCGACTGAAGCTTATACCATGCCAGCCCGTTTCTATACTTCTCAGAGTGTATTTGATTATGAGAAAGAAGCGATTTTCGCTAAGAGTTGGATCTGTGTTGCACACATCAGCGAGTTGGCTAACCCGAATGATTACATTACGCGCGAAATTATTGGTGAAAACATTGTCATCGTGCGTGGGCGTGACAAAGTATTACGGGCATTTTTTAACGTTTGTCCTCATCGTGGACACCAGTTATTAAAAGGGGAAGGTAAGGCAAAAAATGTGATCACCTGCCCTTATCACGCGTGGGCCTTTAAACTTGATGGCACCTTAGCACACGCGCGTAATTGCGAAAATGTGGCCAATTTTGATAAAGAATTAGCGACTCTGACTCCTGTTAAACTGGAGGAATACGCTGGTTTTGTCTTTATTAATATGGATGTGAATGCCGGTACAGTTGAACAACAGTTGCCGGGATTAGGAGCCAAAGTATTGGAAGCCTGCCCTGAAGTTTACGATTTAAAACTGGCTGCCCGTTTCACGACATCAACTCCTGCTAACTGGAAAAGTATTGTTGATAACTATCTGGAATGTTATCACTGTGCTCCGGCCCATCCGGGTTTTTCTACTTCTGTTCAGGTTGATCGCTACTGGCATACTATGCGTGATAACTGGTCATTGCAATTTGGTTATGCTGTTCCCTCAGAGCAATCTTTCAAATTTGAAGGTGAATCTTCATTCCATGGTTTTTGGTTATGGCCTTGTACTATGTACAACGTTACGCCCATTAAAGGCATGATGACGGTTATTTATGAATTTCCGGTTGATGCGGAAACAACGCTACAACACTACGATATTTACTTTACCAATGAGGACCTGACGCAGGAGCAAAACGATTTGATCGAATGGTATCGCGATGTTTTTCGCCCGGAAGATCTTCGTTTGGTTGAAAGCGTACAAAAAGGGCTGAAATCCCGTGGCTATCGTGGTCAGGGGCGCATCATGGCAGATAGCACAGGAAGTGGGATGAGTGAGCATGGTATCGCTTATTTCCATAATCTTATTGCGCAAATCTACCATGAAGAATGAGGTGTAGTTTATGGCTAGTTATCAAATGGTTGGTGTCATTGTCAGTGATATTGAAACAATAACGCCAACCATTAAGCGTTTCACGTTAATACCTGATCAAAATACGCATTTACCTTCGTTTACTGCTGGCAGTCATATTTTTGTGCAAATGCAGGATGGTAGCAGTAATTATAGTAATGCCTATTCGTTGCTCAATTCTCCTTTTGATGAACAACGTTATCAAATTGCAATTAAGCGGGAAGCGCGTTCACGCGGTGGTTCGGCATTTATGCATGAAAAAGTCACTATTGGGGATAAACTCTTTGTTTCTGAGCCTAATAATTTATTCTCAATCGTGCCTGAAGCCAAAAAACATATCTTAATTGCGGGTGGAATCGGGATCACGCCATTTATGTCTCACCTGCATCAGCTGGAACAGCAAAATGCAGATTATGAACTTCATTATTGTTACCGGAATGCCAATGAAAACGCATTCTGGCAGGAATTAATGACATCAGAATTTAAAGATAAAGTTGTTTGCCATGTTTCATCTGAAGGTTCCCGTATTGAGCTGGAGACTTTCATCGCTAAATTGCCTGAAGGAAGCCACATTTATACATGCGGTTCAAATTCATTGAGTGAAGGTGTAAAACAAGCGGCACAAAAAGCCGGATTTCCCCAATATCAGTTACATTTTGAGCAGTTTGCGGTTGAAGATAAAACCGGGGATGCTTTTACCCTTGTGCTTGCCAGATCAGGAATTGAACTGGAGGTCGATAGTGAATCGACAATTCTGCAAGTTATTGAAAGAAATAACGCCGCAGTGGTTGAAAGTTTATGCCGAGAAGGGATCTGCGGAACTTGTGAAACGGCGATTTTAGAAGGTGAGGCTGATCATCGTGATCACTATTTTAGTGATGAAGAAAGAGAGAGCCAGACATCTTTGCTGATTTGCTGTTCCAGAGCGAAAGGTAAACGGCTAGTGATTGATTTATAATGAAAGTCTTTCCTAGGGCTACGCGGAATATTCAGTAGCTCTATATTCCACATTGTTGCTGACCGCGCTGGCTTATTTTTATCACCATCATTGCTGTACAAATTCTATCCCTCCCCCGGCCTCGATTAATGTTAGTCCCCCCTCATAAATACAAATGGTTGTTTTATTGAATAAAAAATAACATGTTGCGATGGTGGGAAAATGTCCTCGTCAGAAAATACCTTATAGGGGGGAATATGAATAATCATTACGATGTTTTGATTATGGGGGCTGGTGTTTCTGGTATCGGTATGGCATGCCATCTGGCCAGAGAATGCCCTGATAAGAAAGTGTGGATATTAGAGCGTCGTCGTGCAATTGGTGGAACATGGGATTTATTCCGTTATCCGGGTATTCGTACTGATTCGGATATGATGAGTTATGGCTATAAATTTAGTCCCTGGACAGAAACCAGTATTTTTGCTGATGGGCCTTCAATCAAACGTTATCTCCGTTCAGCGATGGAGGAGTATAAAATTGATAAAAAAATTCAGTTTGGAATAAAAATAATCCTCATTAATTGGTCAAATAAAAGCCGTCAATGGGAGATTACAGCAATTGATGAGGCCAGCGGTGAAACCCGGCAGTTTACCTGCAATTTTCTGATTGGTGCGACAGGTTACTTTAACCATGATGAGCCTCATTCCCCCAAACTTCCCGGACTTGAAGATTTCAAGGGCCCGGTGGTTCATCCGCAACATTGGCCTGAGACTTTAGATTACAAACGGAAACGGGTTGTTGTGATTGGAAGTGGTGCGACAGCGGTAACTTTATTGCCGGCAATGGCTAATGATACAGAGCATATTACTATGCTACAGCGTTCTCCCAGTTATATTTTTTCAATACCGGGCAGGGATAAATTCGCTGAATTTTTTAAAGGCATTATTCCTCAACGTTGGATTTACGCCCTGAGCAGAGAGCGTAATATATTATTTTTCAGTTACCTGTATAAGATAAGCCGATATTTTCCCAATATGTTGAGAGCATTTTTGCTGGGACTAGCCCAAAGGAAAGTTGGCCCTGATTTTGACATGAAAAATCTTACGCCTGAGTACATGCCGTGGGATGAACGATTGTGTTTTGTGCCCGACAGTAATTTTTTTAAGATAATAAGAGAAGGAAAAGCATCGATTGTTACTGATCATATTAAGCATATTACTGAGAATGGCATTTTGTTGCAGTCTGGTAAGGAGTTACCGGCAGATATCATCGTAACAGCGACAGGTTTACAATTACAGCTTATGGGGGGGATTGGGCTTTCCATTGATGGGCAACCGATAGATCCTAGTAACATTATGTTTTATAAGGGAACATTGATTAGGGATATTCCTAATTTTGCTTACCTGTTTGGGTACATTAATAATGCCTGGACATTAAAAATTGATCTTTCAGCGGATTATATATGTCGTCTGTTCCATGAAATGGATCGTCGTCAGGCTATGGTTGTGACTCCACATGCGCAGCCGGATGAGATTGTGGTGGATGAGAATATTTTCGGGGCGCTGAAATCCAGTTATGTAAAACGAAGCGGTGATGCTCTTCCCCGTCAGGGACGCAGCGAAAACTGGCGTGTGTCACATGATTATCAAAAAGATAAACAGGTTTTACGTCAACCAGTAGATGATCCGGCTTTGGAGTGGACATAATTATCAACAGTCCGTTATCGTAACGGACTGTCATCTGCGGGTAATCAGGTTATCTTTGTGCTTTTTAATAAACTGTTTTTTCGAAAGCCAGGAGAAGGCGATCCCGGATATAGCACCAAAAAAATGACTTTCTGTTGAAACGTAGGCATGCCATGGGAACAGATTAATTGCGATTCCGCCATAGTAGATAAAGACAACAATCGCGAAAAAGAAATCTTTGGCTCGTTTGAGAAAAAAGGCGTTAGCCAGTAATAAACCCCACAGACCAAAAATCCAGCCGCTGGCACCAACATGAATGGCACTACGCCCGAATAGCCAGACTAACATTCCTTCCGTAAAAATAATGAACAGACTGGCCAGAATGTAATATCGGATGGAGTGAGCCATCAGTAATGCACTCAGGATTAATAAAGCAGGCAGGTTACTGAACAGATGTGACCAGCTACCATGCAGAAGCGGAGACAGAGGAATGCCAATCAACCCCTGAATATATCGGGGGATAATACCAAAATTACTTAATGCTCCATCGGTTAAGGTATTAAGTAATTGGAGGAGGATAAGCAGTGAGGTTAGCCCTGTCAGGATATAAAGACGTTGTTTAAACCATATAGCCATCATCATCTCCTCCTGTTTAAGATATCGATTCTACTACTTTTTTCGCCGTTTTTTTCTGGGTTTCTTGCCAGTTATTTTGGGGTTATCAATAGGAGAAAAGCTATTTATATAATTTGCTAACTCCTGATAATTAAAAGCAATAAATAAAAAACAGCTTAGAAAAATGACTGTACTGACAAAAAACAGGTGTACACCACCTATCCCTAAAAATAAAAGTATACTTAATATACCAAGGTTAGGGAAAACTCCCAAAGCAATTGTACCCGCAGCAATATTAGATAAGACTCTTAAAATAGGGATTCTTTTCAAAATACCTAAAAAAAATAAAGGAATAATCATGCCAAAGGTAGAAATAAAAATGATAAATACTGGTCCTTGCACAATACTATCGGCAAATCCAAACAGATTGAAAGGGATGGTCAGCATGGAATATCCTCACTCGCCGATTGTATGGGAATTAAGCATGGTGCGTGGTTTATAACCCAGAATTTTAGCGAATATCAAGTTGGGTAATGTTTGTATTCCGGTATTATACAAAGCTACACTTTCATTGAAAAACTCACGGCGATCAGCGATTTTTGCTTCCAGCAAAGTTATACGTTTTTGTAATTTATTCAGATTATTTATTGTCTGCAATTCAGGATAACTTTCTGTCACTGACATAATCTGTTTTAAGTAATCAGTGAGTTGATTATTAATAACTATTTTTTGTTCGACTTGATGATGATTTAAATAGAGTTCTCGTGATTGAGTTAGTTTTAGTAGCAGAGATTTCTGATGTAACATGACTTTTTCAACAATATTCACCAATTTTGGTATTTCGTTTGCCCTTTGCTGTAAAAGTACATCAATATTGGCAAATGCTTTTTCGGTATAGTTTTTTAATGCAACCACTTTATTGTAGGTATCCATCAGATAGTAAAACAAAAGAACTGACATGATAATAATGATAAAAGCTGAAATTAGAGCATTCATTATTAAAATAACCAGCTGAATAAAGGCGATTTATTAAACATAATCGTTAGTTTTTGTTCGTGATACTCATAAGGGATAGTTAAAATAACCGCAATTAAAAATACTGCGGCCAAACTGAAAACCAGAGCCGATCTGACCAATAGACGATGTTTATTCCAGTGTGTCACAGATTCAACACGTGAGGCTGCCAATATGTTATTTTCGATATCTTTTTGAATAACGATTTGGTTGCCTTTTCCGGGGATATTTTTTTCGGTTGCAGCACCAATCAGCATGATCATGTCATGATTGAATATTGCCCGTTCAACATAGCGAACCTTGTTTTTCTCATATTTTAGGGTAGGTGGCAGAGAGACTAATGATAAATCATGTGTAATAACAGCGACTGAACCTGTTTCATCCTGAATATTGAAAGGTGCACAATAAGTTTTATCAGCAATGGTTTTATAATATGTTTTTCCTTCGGAGTCCTTAGTTTCTTTATACTCCGTATAGAGGTAAGCAATACATTTCTTTTTGCTCAGTGGTGCGGTAACTAACCGCTGTTTTTCTGCGATTGCTCTCCCTTGTACTTCAACTAACCCCATTGCCATTGAACCTATCTTGGATGTGGGGAGTATTTGTTGCAGTTTGAAAAACTGCTTCTTAGGTGTTTTTTCTCGCCAAACTAAAATTAAGGCAGTGGCAAAAAATATGGCAAACAATCCGAAGGTGATGAGATTATCTAAGAAATTCATTGCGTAAATCATACCAATAGCTACAGCAGTTAATATTAATTGAATGATCGTTTTTAAGACCGTTGTTTTACCTTGTCTTATATCATTTTTCAGGCTGATAATATTGCTTATAAATTCTCCAGCCGGGACGGAAAATGATGCAAGAAAAGGGAGTGCAAAGAAAAAAGAAAGTACATACAATATATTATCTTTATCAAGATAAGTTACGATACAGGCTAAAAAACTGCTGACGACGATTGTTATTGCCATCCATTTTAGCGTAATTCGAAAGTTAAAATTTGATGATAATACGTGTAAAGTAGTACCACTCAATATGGCACTAAAAACGAGTGCCATGATAATCGTAGTCATCCATTACCTGCTTTTATTTTGTTTAATCGAATTTAATTCCATTGTATTTTATTTCTTCCGCGGAAATTTCCAGCAGAGGCATAGATTGGTATTGCAGGGCTTTTGCCATGATAAGAGCAGGAAAAACCTGAATGCCAATATTGTAGGTTGTCACAGCATCATTAAACGTTTCACGGCGGTGGACGATTTTATCTTCAACGTCGCTGACGGTTTTCTGAAGTTTGATAAAACTTTTACCGGAGATTAATGTGGGGTAGTTTTCTGAAATCGCAAACACCGTTTTTAGGGCGTTAGTCATTTGGTTGGAAGCATCGATTTTTTCAGGTAGTGAATTTGCAGTTAAATAATTCTGTCGGGCATGACTGAGGGCAGTAAAAATTTCATTTTCATGCTGCATGGCTTTATTAACTATCGAAACTAACGCAGGGATCTGGTCGGCACGCTGTTTCAGGATAACGTCTATATTGGCAAAAGCGTTATCTACATTGTTACGCAGTAGAACCAAACGGTTATACAGTGAGATCCCTGCACTTATTAGCCCTGTCATCAGGAGGAAAATCACGATAACAGCAATTAATTTTTCCACATTATTTCCTTTATAAATTCTTTTTAGTTATGCCCTAATGCCTGAACACTCTCAACCAAATCAGCAAGCTGAGCTACAACCCGATCGCCTACATCAGCGTTATCGCCACCCAATGCTTTATTGCGCATAAAATCACGCTTTATCTGCTGCCAGCGCAGTTCTTCTTCTGGTGTCAGGGTGCCACGAAGTTCGGCCAGTTTAAGTAAGTTTTCTTCTGCTCCACTGGTCAGTAGTTGTGCTTCTCCCAGATAGTGATCATCCAGAATGCGCTGTATTTCAGCTTCATTCATGACCGCAGAAACTTTTTCACTGAGTTTATTCATATTGCGGTAACTGCCCTGTAGTTTGAACGGTGGTTCTGTCCGGTATTTGTCTGACTGGGCGGCACTGGCAATATATTGCTGGTTAACTTTGAAAACGACACTTCTCATGATTAACAGCCGTTCAAGGATTGCGACAATTTCAGTAATTTCAGCATCACTATATGGGTAACTTAAGGCATTGCCGGAGAAGGACTTGCCCATTGCTTTATCGATAAACAGGTAAAGATCGTTCATATCGCGTAATGCCAGCGGAGCCAATACCGGATTTGAAGTCAGGCTGTTTTCGATATAGCTCAGCGTGAAGGCTTCTTCCATACCTCCCAGTACTTCACCGAGGTTATAAATATCGGCACGGTTTGCCAGCATATCAGGGATTTTGAATAGCTCACCGGATTCGGTATAGGGGTTACCGGACATAACGACGCAGAATTTTTTACCGCGCATATCGTAAGTTTTGGTTTTACCTTTCCAGACACCTTCTATACGCCGCGTTCCGTCACACAAGGAAATAAATTTTTGCAGAAATTCAGGATTGGTATGCTGAATATCATCAATATACAGCATCACGTTATTGCCCATTTCCAGTGCCAGATTCAGCTTTTCCAGTTCCTGACGAGCTGTAGCATTCGGTGCCTGAGCCGGATCGAGTGATAGTACATCATGCCCTAATGCCGGAGCGTTAATCTTCATGAAGATCAGGCCAAGACGGTTAGCGATGTATTCCATTAGGGTGGTTTTACCGTAGCCCGGTGGGGAGATCATCAACAACATTCCCATCAGATCTGTTCTTTTACCTTCTCCGACAGCTCCAATTTGTTTAGCAAGATTATCGCCGATTAATGGCAGATAAACATCGTTGATCAGTTTATTGCGGACAAATGAACTCAGTGGTCGGGCCTTGAATTCATGCAGCTTTAGGGATTGGCGCTGCTGATTCAGGACACCCTGACGTAATTCCTGATAATGATGATAAGCGGGGATAAATACCTTGCGCTGTTTTCTCATGCGGCCGAAATAGTCATCAAGGCTGAGCGTCAGCGTCTGGTTAATGATGGAAGGATGTTCGCCAATTAAATTGGTGACAGTAAAGTGCAGATCGACTTCACTGAAGCGCACGTTAAGTGATTTATCCAGTACGGTCAGGGCGACAGCTTCCGAAATATAATCTTTTAGTGGTGCAAACTCAGCTAAGGAGCAAAGCCCGTTCAGCCAGTTCTCCACCAGCGTCCAGCGTTGAGCAAAGCGCTGGCCGAGATTCTGCTGTGAGTGAATGAAATCACCCCACATATGCGCTTTTTCCAGCGCAGATTGCAGGCCTTCCAGCAAGGTTCGGGCATATTTACTGAAAGTAAATTCTACTGTCATGCGACTCAGCGCCAGACACAGATATTCAGCGGCTTGTGTTTGTTGATAGGGTTCACACCTGATTGGATGGCGTTCAAGGAACAGGCTTATTTCTGCTTCTATTTCGGCTTCCAGATCCCGTAAACCGGCATCATTACGGAACAGTTGATAAATATTGGTGCAGGTGCGAGCGCGTTCCGGCCACAAAGATGGCTGTTTTTCTTGCTGAACTTGCTCCCAGAACAGAACAGCAATCGCTCTGGCATGGGGATTGAAACGAAGAAGATCGGCACTTTCCCCTACAGGAATGAGTTTGCGCAG
Source organism: Xenorhabdus sp. KJ12.1 (assembly GCF_963876495.1). Taxonomy (NCBI): domain Bacteria; kingdom Pseudomonadati; phylum Pseudomonadota; class Gammaproteobacteria; order Enterobacterales; family Morganellaceae; genus Xenorhabdus; species Xenorhabdus sp. KJ12.1. Next base: position 80,399 of record NZ_CAWNQH010000035.1, on the reverse strand, counting down.
AATGGCGATGGCATCATGATCATGAATCCCTTTTTCATACCCTTCTTTATAACGGGGAGCGGCAAAATCACGTACGGTTTTTTCCAGCATATCCGGCTGGCTAATCAGGGATTTTAGCCCATCCAGTGTTAATCCGGCCTGCTCTTTGCTGGCTGCGTAGATAAGTGAATAAGCAAGGTATTCTGCCCGATAGACTGAGGGGGATTCAGATTCAAGGGAAATCGCCCAGTAGGGTTTCAACGATTCAAGTTCCGGGCTGTTTATCGGCTCCTGATAATCTGTACCGGTTAAATGCAGATATAATTTGTCGCCTCGTGGCAGGATGGTCAGATCCAGTTCCTGTGTATTAACACTGAAACGGTGACGAGGCCCAAGTTTGATAATATTGCCGCCATCTTCGTAGATATCCTTTTTATCCCGCAGGCTGCGGATCGCCTGATCGTGTGCGGCCCTGAATTTGGCATCAATATCATCCGCTTTAACACTGTCTTTCAGATCACGCAGACGCCCGATAATTTCACGGGCTTTCAGCGACAGAGTATCAGCAGCAAAGAAGGCGTTCAGTTCATCAAGAGAAGAAAATTTGGCTGTTCTGCGATTGATGCTGTCCAGTAAGCGTTCTGCTGCAACCTGTAAATTCTGAGCTTTGCGCTGGCGCTCATCCAGCAGTGATTGTTTGTGCGTTTCAAATGTTTCCAGCAACTCTTCGCGTTTATCCAGAATGTCATTCAGGAATTCATCGTGGTCACTGAACTGGCTTTCAAGTTCTTCCAGCTGAACTAACAGGCGTGAGAGTTGTTCTTCACAACGTTCGGGGTCAGTGGAAAGTGTCAGGGCGTTGGTGATCCCCTGACTGAACAATTTAAATTGAGCACTAAATTGTGCGACGGATTCAACAGCGCCTTTTTCTTTGCGGCGCTGTTGCAGTCTGGCTTTGGCCTGATTCAGCAGGGCGTAAATTTCAGAGATGGATTCAATAATATGCGTTTGCTGGGTTGTATCTTCAAATTTCAGTGAAGCCATCAGGTTTGACAGTATATCCAGATCGGCTGACATTTTCTCCATGCCCGCCAATGGTTCTGTCAATTGGGCGCTGTTAGCCGCTTCTTGTATTTGCTTATCCAGTATTTGTAACTGTTGATTGAAAGGCTGTAATGCTTTGTTGCTGGCGAGGAAATCTGCGGTTGCCAGTGAAATACGTTGTTGACTGTCAGCCAGTTGTGCTTCCATTTCATCAAGGCGGACGAGGTCAATATAACGGTGGTCACGCAGGGTAATTAAGTGACCACGCTGGATACTCAGGTTGTTTAAGGCATCAATATATTGCTGAGTTTCAGTCCAGCTTTCCGGCAGCATGGCAATCATCAGCTCTTTTTGATGCGATGTGGCCTCATTCATCGCCCGGACGGATTGACGACGAATACTTTCGACTTTTTCGTATTCATCCAATACGCGTTCGCCGGTATTGGCGATCTCTTTGAGAAGTGCTGCAATATGCAGGCTCTGTTCGTCACTTAGCCAATAGTAGATATCCACCAGACGGCGGGTATCCTGACAAAGTTTTTCATAAAGCTGAGAAGAGATCTGCTGTTGTTCAATTTCCTTAGCTATATGGTAAAGATCGGAAATTCCCCGCACCAGTTCAGCATTGCCGATACGTCCCAGAAAGCTGTTTTTTGCCGGTTGGCGGGCGGCATATTCATCAGAATAGAAAGGGGTTTGCCAGATTTGCATCGGATGGATGCGTGTTGGCTCATCTGACTGGCCTTCGAACAGTACCATCTGGCCATCTTCCAGCATGGCATAACCGTGCCCGAACAGCGGGTTTTGTAGCTTACGTTCGATCAGGTTGTAATTGAACAGTGCCAGCCGACCGAGTTTTGGCTCATAGAAGATATACATAACATCTTCGCCATTCGGGGAGCGGCGAACCCGCCTGAAACGCATTCCGTCCATGGGCTGATCAAAGGTTTTGTACTCGCCGTTTTGCAGATAGTAGCCACCGGGGAAAATAATACCGTGATCTTCCGGTAGCTGAATACAAGCTAATCCAATGGCATCAATGCGTTGTACCGTCTGAGTCAGCGTGTTGTAAACCAGATAACGCCATGTATCCTCGCGATAAGGCAGAATTTTCAGCAAGACCAGACTGCCTGTCTGAGCATATTCGATCTGCGCATCATCCAGTGATTGGGTTTTATCCAACACCGCTTCCCGATAAATACCCAACCCATCTTCGGTATTGTTTTCACATTTGATGGTCAGATCGCCACCAATCGTTTCCACAAATACCGTATCGAGAATGTTCATATGTGGATAGCGACCATGAACGGTATTTTCCCGTGTTGTTCGCTGCCATTCAAAATCATAGGCCGGAGGCAGGGCAATATCACGTTCACCGCGATTATCGATGTACCTGATTTCGGTTTTATCGCTGGAGATTGCCCAGCGGAATACGCGGATATCGGTGATACGCTCACCAATCTGGAAACTGGCAAGGAGTTTGCCATCCCGCTCAACCAGTTCCAGTAATTGGGTGTTTTTATAGTAGGTATAGAGTTCGTGGAAATCCTGCACAAAGCTGGTGATGTTAAGAAACGTGCCCGATAACGGGACGGATTCAACATCATATTCATCATTTTCTTTTTTTAGTTTGTACAGGGAGAAAACATCTTCGACCCGCGTTTCTTTTTTCAAGCCAAGGAAAACATTGTAGCCAAACAGTAGCCAGTCACCGACGCGGACAATATCCCTAGCAACGCAGTTATTTTCTGTGCGGATACGGATACGACCAATAATATCTGTCTGATTTTTGCCAAATTCTTCCAGACGGCGGCTATTCAGCAGGCTGACTTTTTCGTGTAGCTGCTGGCCTTGTTCAGACAGACGATTGCGTAAGATATCATAGGCTCCACCTTCAGCGACGGCGTTATCCAACAATTCCTGTTCGCGGGTGTTTACTTGATTATCATTCAGTTGGCTATCTGACATGGCGTAAGTGTTTCCTTGCTTTATGAGATTAATTCGGGTTTCAGGGCATATAATTACCCACCGGCATAGTTGCTATGCCGGTGGGTATGACTGATTACTCTTCGGAATTATCTTTATTCGGGTTTTTTGGCGTCTGATCTTTTTGACTGCCACTGAACATATTGACCAGAGACTGGACTTCCGGATTTTGTAGCAGGGCGTTGAAATCCAGTTTTTTCTCACCGACTTCTTTTTCCACAAATTTTTCTACAATGCCTTTATCGCCTTTACCCGTCAGCAGCTTATCAACGGCTGATTTGACTAATGGGCTTTTGTCCACCACGCCATTAATGGCTTTGCCGACAGTAAGCGCTTTGGAGAAGGTATTGAAGAAACTACCGTCGCCACCCACGATATCAATGTTAGTTTTGCTGAGCGCGGCTGCCAGCACTTCTGCCTGTTCCTTGGCGATCTCTTTATTGGCGGCAATGGCAGACATGGCCTGCTCAAAGTCTTTCTCAAGACGCATACGGAATTCTTCGTGATCACGGGCAGTATCGTTAAGGTTGCCCATGGCAGTGAATTTATCGGTCAGACCATCAGCTTCTGCTTTCAGGCGCTGGCGGATAACTTCAGCCTGTGCTGTACCCAGCTGGCCTTCACCGCGAGCCTGTGCTGTCAGTTTTTCTTCCAGTACTTTGGCATCCACCAGACCCAGTTTTTCTTTGGCGTGAGCTTGCTGCTCGTCACCACGAGCCTGAGCTGACAGTTTCTCTTCCAGAACTTTAGCTTCTGCCAGCCCTTGTTTTTCAGAGGCATCAGCCTGAGCTTCCATGACCCGCGCTTCAGCCAGACCTTTTTCCTGTGTACCACGAGCTTCTGCCAGTAATTTCTCGGCAATGATATTGGCCTGAACCAGACCTTCTTTCTCTTCTGCTTCAGCTTTAGCCTGACGAATACGGGCTTCAGCCAGACCCAGAGCCGCTTCTTCCGCTTCAATACCTTCAGCCATCCGTTTTTTCGCTTCAGACTGTTTAGCGGCGGCTTCGAGTTCTGCCTGTGCCATGGTGCTGATTTCCAGTGCTTTGTATTTTGCACTGTTCTCATCCGCTTCGGCCTGTTTCACCTGCCGAACCAGCTCCTGCTCTGCCTTGGCCTGAGCATCAATAATGGTGATTTGTTTCTTGCGATCAGCCTCAGAAATCATGCGGACTTCTTTAATACGCTCTTCTTCCTGCGCAACGGTTTTTTCTACTGCGACACGTTCACGAATGACGTTGGAGATATTTTTGCGCTCTTCTTCCAGTGCTTTCTCTTTTTCGATGCGCTGGAGTTCGACTTCACGCTCGCGGGAGACAATTTCCAGCTCTTGCGCGCGAGTGACCTTTTCCATCTCAATGATTACGGCCCGTTCGCGGTTTTGTTGCGCCACCTCCACTTCACGCAGGCGGTTCTCTTCGCGAATTTCAATTTCCTGTTGGGTCTGAATACGGGCCTGCTCTGCTTTCAGACGCTCTTCTTCTTTGACTTTCAGGGTTTCGGCTGTTTCACGGGCACGAATGCTTTCAATTTCACGTTTCTGGCGGGCTTCGGCATCAGCCTGTTGGCGCTCTAAAGCAAGGCTGGCTTCGCGGGTTTCCACGTTTTTCTTCTGGATAGCCAGTTCCTGATCCCGCTCTTTCTGGTTGGTTTCAATATTATGAATTGCCGTAATTTCAGTGATCTTACGGATACCTTCGGCATCGAAAATATTGTTCGGGTCCAGCGAATTTTTCGGCGTTTGTTCCAGATAATCGATGGCAACGTCTTCCAGAGCATAACCATTTAAATCTTTGCCGATCACATCAACAATACGGTCGCGGAAGTTCTGGCGGTCTTCAAACAGTTTTGATAGTTCGAATTGTTTACCAACCGTTTTCAGGGCTTCTGAGAATTTTGCGCTAAACAGGGCGTTGACTGCGTTATGGTCAGATGCGCGCTCAACACCGATAGATTTTGCCACTTTCAGGACATCTTCCGTGGTTTCATTGACGCGCAGATAGAAAGCAACCGTAATGTCTGCACGCAGGTTATCTTTACAGATCAGGCCATCTTTACCCCGACGATCCACTTCCAGCGTCAGCAGGGAGATGCGCATAAATTCTTTCTTATAAATAACGGGATAGACCAGTGCACCGGTGAAATGCACTTTGGGCTGAGCTGACATATCGTTAACGATCAGGGCGGTTCCCTGTGGGACTTTGATATAAAACGCTTTGAAAAGCCCAAAGAAACCCAGAATGACGATAATAATTGTCGCAATAATTATCAGGAAAGGCATGAAATCAGCCAAGTTAATATCTGACATGTGTATGTGTTTCTCCATTTTGTTTTAGGGCAAACATTGTCGAGCAAACCTGTTCGGGGTTAACGTAATTCCCCGGAGTTTAAGCTGCTATTCATCCATGACCGGAATGTAGAGTGAGGCATGTCAGATAGCAAAATTTACGATACTGGGTTTAGTAGCAAGAACGTTGTCACAATCTGAATTCATCTTCACTGACAACGGAATAGCTGTTCGTTGTGGCGTCGTAGCTAATAAGGACGACACGATCCCCGCGGACAATGCCATCACTTTCTGGCGCACGAATCTGCAAGATAAGGCTGGCACCATTGTTATTCATCAGTGCTTCGCCCCGTTGTTCGGTGACTATGGGAGAACGGACTTCAGCGATTTTCCCGATTAAATTATCAACACTGTTGGAACGATTAAGTTTGGCGAGTTTCGGTTGTAACGGGCGCAGGAGCATGGTTGTCAGTAATAGGGCAATAAAACCAACGATAAACAGCGCCACTGTACCAAGTAAGTAACGGATTAAATCAGTTTCAATGAAACGCAGCATTAAATGTTCGCTGAAATAGCCCAGAGGCCAGCCGATCAGAGTAATCAGAGTGATAATAATGGTGACGGGAATTCCGCTCAGGCCAAGTTTTGTTAACCATCCAGCCAGAACAGAAGCATCAGAGGCATCGAAACCATCTACATCGATATTAAGAATATCAATGTCTAATAAGCCAAAAGCAGCACAAATCCAATAAAATAAAACAATAAGTAATAGCCCGCTGAAAATAACCACCGGGAAAGCTAAGCAGTTTTGTAAAAAAAGCTCCATTGGAATGCTATCTCTGGATGATAATAATTTTTAATAATACTCAATTAAATCAGTTTTCAAAATAACTGAATAGAGGAAGAGATGGTTTTTTTCAATCTTATTGTAATAATTGAAAATTGTTATTTATTTATATTTTTATAGTGAAGGATAAAATAATTTATTTTCTTGATTGGTTGTTATTCTGTATGGAAATAAAAATAAGTGTAAGGGTATTTAAGATGTAAATTCAGAACGGAATATCATTTGATATAATTAATAATATAAATTATAAGTTAATTAATCATTTTTCGATAGCTAATTATACTGGCTGAAAAAGAACTAAGATGAGCTGTAAAAAATGGTGCTTAACATCACAAAACTGTTATCCCTGTAGTGCATAAATTTACTTGCACCTTTTCACATATTTTGTCAGCTTTAGTGGTGTCAGGGGTGCTGACAACGACTTTTTTAAGACAGGGTAAAGATGATGAAAAATGTAGGTTTTATCGGCTGGCGTGGCATGGTTGGTTCAGTATTGATGCAGAGGATGATCGAGGAAGGGGATTTTAATGAGATTAACCCCGTCTTCTTTACCACTTCCCAACACGGGCAAGCAGCGCCGGAATTTACAGGTAAATCAGGTGTATTGCAGGATGCTTTTGATCTTGAAGCACTCAAAGCACTGGATATTATTATCAGCTGTCAGGGGGGAGATTATACCAATAACATTTACCCTAAACTGAGAGCAACGGGCTGGCAAGGGTATTGGATTGATGCAGCTTCTGCACTGCGTATGAATGATGATGCAGTCATTATCCTTGATCCTGTTAACCATCAGCACATTCAGGACAGCCTGAATAAAGGCATTAAAACGTTTGTTGGTGGTAACTGTACTGTCAGCCTGATGTTGATGTCATTGGGTGGTTTGTTTGCTAATAACTTGATTGAGTGGGCGTCAGTTTCAACTTATCAGGCCGCTTCCGGCGGTGGTGCTCGTCATATGCGCGAACTATTGACGCAAATGGGTATGCTGCACAATCAGGTTGCGGGTGAACTGCAAAATCCGGCTTCTGCTATTTTGGATATTGAAAAGCGCGTTACAGACTTTACTCGCAGTGGCACGTTGCCGACAGATCAATTTGGTGTTCCGCTGGCGGGAAGTTTGATCCCGTGGATTGATAAGCAGTTGGAAAATGGCCAGAGCCGCGAAGAGTGGAAAGGTCAGGCGGAAACTAACAAGATCCTGAACACAGGTAACAATGTTATTCCGGTTGATGGTCTGTGTGTCCGCGTTGGCGCATTGCGCTGCCATAGTCAGTCATTTACCCTGAAACTGAAACGAGATATCCCGATCCACGAAATTGAGACGCTGCTGGCCTCCCATAATGAGTGGGTTCGCGTTATTCCGAATGATCGTGAACTAACAATGCGTGAATTAACACCGGCTGCAGTGACAGGGACTTTGAATACACCTGTAGGACGCCTGCGTAAGCTGAATATGGGGCCTGAATATCTGTCAGCCTTTACGGTTGGTGATCAGCTATTGTGGGGAGCGGCGGAGCCACTTCGCCGTATGTTGCGTATTTTGTTGTAGAAGTGATTTAATCATCCAAGGTGATAATTGGATTAACCCGCCAATAGAATCGATGAATGATAATATTGGCGGTGACTACTAAATACAAATCTTCCAAAAATAAGAATTGGAAGAATATTAATTAAGATCATGATGATCAGTGAATGCTTAAATTGTTTCATCCATTATGATTTCATTTTATAGTGGATAAATAAAATCCACTATTATCATTTTTTTATTGAGAAGGGGTTTATCTATTCTGATGTTTTTTAATTTTACTGGAAATAACAGATTGGTAGGGGTTTTTATATCATTAACCCAGATAACGGTTGTTATCTGGGTTAATAGATGAATATTAAATATCAATATTCGCTGCTTTCAGCGCATTCTCTTCGATAAATGCACGGCGAGGTTCAACCGCATCGCCCATCAGGGTGGTGAACAGTTGATCCGTTGCAATGGCATCTTTCACAGTAACACGCATCATACGGCGGGTTTCCGGGTTCATCGTGGTTTCCCACAATTGCTCAGGGTTCATTTCTCCCAGACCTTTATAGCGCTGAATAGAAAGACCGCGGCGTGATTCTTTGCTCAGCCATTCCAGCGCTTGTTCAAAGCTGCTCACAGGCTGACGGCGCTCACCACGTTCAATGTAAGCACCTTCTTCAATTAGGTTGCTGATCAATTCACCCAGTTTGCTGATGCGACGGTATTCGCCACCATGAATGAAATCGAAATCCAGATTGTAGTTGGTATCAACACCGTGGGTACGGATACACAGAACCGGCTCATAAACCTGACGTTCGCGGTTTTCATGGATCTGATAGCTGTAAGTGCTGCCATGCTGCTCTTTATCATTCAGGCGAATAGTCAGGGCACTGACCCACTCTTCCACTTTGGTCTGATCGGTTAAGGTATCTTCTGTCAGTTTCGGATGATAGACCAGATTGCTCAGTAACGCCTGAGGATACAAACGCTCCATACGTTTGATGATTTTTTGCGCGGCATTGAATTCAGTGACCAGCTGTTCCAGTGCTTCACCTTTCAGAGCCGGAGCATGTGGATTGGTATACAGTGATGCGCCATCCAGTGCGATGGACATCTGATACGCTTCCATTGCATCATCATCTTTGATGTATTGTTCTTGTTTGCCTTTCTTCACTTTGTACAGTGGTGGCTGGGCAATATAGACATAACCACGCTCAATGATCTCAGGCATCTGGCGATAGAAGAATGTCAGCAACAGAGTACGGATATGGGAACCATCAACATCGGCATCGGTCATGATGATAATGCTGTGATAACGCAGTTTGTCCGGGTTGTACTCATCACGGCCGATACCACAGCCCAGTGCGGTAATCAGGGTTGCCACTTCCTGTGAAGAGAGCATTTTGTCAAAACGCGCTTTTTCAACGTTCAGGATCTTACCTTTCAGTGGCAGGATTGCCTGATTCTTACGGTTACGCCCCTGTTTTGCAGAACCGCCCGCAGAATCACCCTCCACTAAGTAGAGTTCAGAGTGAGCCGGATCACGTTCCTGACAGTCAGCCAGTTTGCCCGGCAGACCAGCTAAATCCAGAGCACCTTTACGGCGGGTCATCTCACGCGCTTTACGTGCTGCTTCACGGGCACGGGCTGCATCAATGATTTTACCGACAACGGTTTTGGCATCGTTCGGGTTTTCCAGCAGGTATTCCACCAGCTTCTCATTCATCAGCGTTTCAACGGCGGTTTTCACTTCAGAGGAAACCAGCTTGTCTTTGGTCTGGGAAGAGAACTTCGGATCCGGAACTTTCACCGAGATAACGGCAATCAGGCCTTCACGGGCATCATCACCGGTCGCGCTGACTTTGGATTTTTTGTTGTAACCCTCTTTATCCATGTAACTGTTGAGGGTACGGGTCATCGCGGTACGGAAGCCCACTAAGTGAGTACCCCCATCGCGCTGAGGAATGTTGTTGGTGAAGCAGTAAATATTTTCCTGAAAACCGTCATTCCATTGCATAGAAATTTCAACACCGATACCGTCTTTCTCGGTGGAGAAATAGAAGACATTCTGGTGAATCGGGTTTTTATTGCGGCTCAGGTATTCAACAAATGCCTTGATTCCGCCTTCGTAATGGAAGAGATCTTCAGCATTGGTACGTTTATCAACTAAACGGATGGAAACACCGGAGTTCAGGAATGACAATTCGCGCAGACGTTTTGCCAGAATATCGTATTCGAACTCGGTGTTAACTTTGAACGTATCCATACTAGGCCAGAAACGCACGGTTGTTCCCGTTTGTTCTGTATCACCGACCACTTTCAGTGGTGACTGTGGAACCCCATGCTGGTAAGTCTGTTCGTGCACTTTGCCGTCACGACGGATAGTCAGTTCCAGTTTTTCAGATAAGGCGTTAACAACAGAAACCCCTACGCCATGCAGACCGCCGGAAACTTTATAGGAGTTGTCATCGAACTTACCCCCCGCATGCAGCACGGTCATGATGACTTCCGCTGCTGAAACACCTTCTTCTTCGTGTATGCCGGTAGGAATACCGCGGCCATCATCCTGTACAGAAACAGAGTTATCTGCATGGATAGTAACAACTATTTTGTCACAATGACCTGCGAGGGCTTCGTCGATAGCGTTGTCAACAACCTCGAAGACCATGTGGTGCAGGCCAGTACCATCATCGGTATCGCCGATATACATGCCTGGACGTTTACGAACAGCATCCAGCCCTTTTAATACCTTGATACTTGAGGAGTCATATGTATTCGACATCAACGTTTCTCGCTTATCTTAATCCTGTGGTTGAACCTCTTACCCTTCGTCTTTCGAATCGTCGTTCTGTTGGCTGAATTCGAAATCCATAGGGCATATTTTGCCATGTTCTACGCTAAACATCCTGCTATTTACGTCAATCATGTCTGCAACCTGCTCGGGTGTAATGGCACTGACAAACACCTGAGCCTGCGTAGATTTCAGACGCTCGGCTAATAACTTACGACGGCCGGCATCCAATTCAGAGGCAAAATCATCAAGCAGATACAGGCATTTTTGCCCGCTCTGTCGGGTGAAATATTCACCCTGCGCTAACCTAAGAGCACACATCAGTAACTTAAGCTGACCACGTGAGAGCATATCCTCTACAGATGTGCCGTCTGCCCTGATCCGCAGATCGGCCTTGTGGGGGCCGGATGCGGTATAGGTTAATGCTTTATCGCGCTCAAACTGCCGCGCGAGTAGTTCTGCATATTCACTCTCTTTGTCCCAGCCCTGCTGAAAAGAGATATTGAGAGTGAATTCAGGTAAAAACTGTTTACAGGTTTTCTCAATATCTTCCGCAATACCTGCAATATATTCAGCCCGCCATTGGCTTATCTGAGTTGCCAATGGTGCCAGCTCATGATCCCAATGCTGGATCTGGCTATAGCGGGTGACTTGCCGTAATGCCGCATTCCGTTGTTTGAGCAACCTTTTCAGATTAGCCCAGCCAGCAAAAAAACGCGGTTCATTATGAAAGCAACCCCAGTCGATAAAAGCCCGACGGTATTTCGGGCCGCCATTTAACAACGTAAAACCTTCCGGAGTGATAAGCTGCATCGGCAGCATTTTCGCCAGCTCTGCAATTTTATGCCCATCACTGCCATCTATTCTGACTTTGCTGTCACCCTGACGGTTTTTGCTCAGCCCAACGGATAACGTTCGCTCGTGGGATTGCTGTTCTAGTCTTCCATGAAGAATGAATTCTTCACTATCATGGCGGATGACTCTTCCCGCCTGAATGCTACGAAAAGCGCGCCCGTGACCCAATGTGTAAATGGATTCCAGTACGCTCGTTTTTCCGCTGCCATTCGGCCCGACCAGAAAATTAAAGCCCGTCGCCAATGGCAGGTCGGCATTGGCGATATTACGAAAATCGCGGATCAATAAACGCGAGAGAATCATGTTCAATGAGTTAATATACAGGCGTATTATTTACAGGCGCATCGGCATCACGACATATGTCGCGGCCTGGCTGGCTGAATTCTCTATTTTTACACTGGATGTGGCATCCGTCAGCAGCAAACTTACCTGCTCGCATTTCAGTGCATTGAGAACATCCAGTACGTAGCTGACATTAAAGCCGATTTCCATTTCCGTGCCCTGATAGCTGACATCAACAATCTCTTCTGCTTCTTCCTGCTCCGGGTTATTGGCAGTAATTCTGAGCTGATTTTCGCTCAGGTAGATGCGAACCCCACGAAATTTTTCGTTGGATAAAATCGCTGCTCGTGAAAATGCCTGCTTAAGCGTGTCACAGTTTGCTATCAGTGTCTTATCCGGATTTTTCGGCAGGACACGGCGATAGTCAGGAAAACGCCCATCAACCAGTTTTGATGTAAATATGAAGTCACCAACGTGGGCGCGGATATTGTTGCTGCCGATCTGCAATTGAAGCGGGTTATCTCCGCCATCCAGTAATCGCATCAATTCAATAACGCCTTTACGTGGAACAATCACCGAGTGTGAAGGCAGACTCTGTCCAATATTCATGGAGCAGACAGCCAGACGGTGGCCATCTGTGGCAACAGTACGCAGTTCTTCCCCTTCAGTTTCGAACAGCATACCGTTCAGATAATAGCGAACATCCTGATGCGCCATTGAGAACTGGGTAGACTCAATCAGGCGTTTCAGTGTTGCTTGCGGGAGTGAGAATTCAACTTCACTTTGCCAGTCATCCAGATTGGGGAAATCGGAAGCAGGCAGAGTAGAGAGCGAAAAGCGGCTACGGCCGGATCGAACCAGTATGCGATCACCATCCAGCTCAACGCTGATTTCGGCACCGTCAGGCAACCCGCGCCAGATATCAAAGAATTTACGCGCCGGAATGGTGGTCGCACCCTGTTCATGTGGCTGAGTGAGCGTCACCCGAGCCTTCATTTCCATTTCTAAATCTGTACCTGTCAGTAACAGGGAGCCTTCTGTCACCTGCAACAATAAATTACCTAAAATAGGCAGGGTAGGGCGGCCGCCTAAAGGGCTGCTGACCTGTTGCAGGGGTTTTAATAATTGCTCACGTTCAATGATAAATTTCATAGCGCTAGGAAGACAATGTTCTGATTAAGTTAGAAAAATCTTCTTTGATATCATGACTCTCTTCACGCAGTTGTTCGATTTTACGACATGCGTGAAGTACCGTAGTATGGTCACGACCACCAAAGGCATCCCCGATTTCGGGCAAGCTGTGGTTTGTCAGCTCTTTTGCCAGCGCCATTGCCATCTGTCTTGGACGGGCAACGGAGCGTGAACGGCGCTTGGAAAGCAGATCGGCAACTTTGATTTTGTAATATTCAGCAACCGTTTTCTGAATATTATCAATCGTTACCAGCTTTTCCTGTAGAGCCAATAAGTCACGTAATGCTTCGCGTACAAAATCAATAGTAATCGCCCGACCCGTAAAATTGGCATTAGCGATAACCCGATTCAAAGCGCCTTCGAGTTCACGAACGTTGGATCGCAGGCGTTTAGCTATAAAGAAGGCCACTTCTCCCGGCAACTGAATCTGGTTTTCGTCTGCTTTCTTCATCAGAATCGCAACACGGGTTTCCAGCTCCGGTGGTTCTATGGCAACGGTCAGACCCCAGCCAAAACGGGATTTTAACCGATCTTCAACGCCATTAATCTCTTTTGGATAGCGATCTGATGTCAGAATAATCTGTTGATTACCTTCCAGCAGGGCATTGAACGTATGAAAGAATTCTTCTTGGGATCGCTCTTTATTAGCGAAAAATTGAATATCATCGATAAGCAGGGCATCTACTGAGCGATAATAGCGTTTAAATTCTTCTATCGCATTGTTCTGCAAAGCTTTAACCATATCCTGAACAAACCGTTCAGAGTGCATGTATACCACTTTTGCATTGGCTTTGCGCGCCATGATGCTGTTACCGACAGCATGTAAAAGGTGGGTTTTACCTAAACCAGTGCCGCCATACAGGAACAGAGGGTTATAAGCTCCGCCCGGATTATCGGCAACTTGCCTGGCTGCGGCTCTGGCGAGTTGGTTGGATTTACCTTCGACAAAGTTATCGAATGTATGCTTTGGATTCACATTCGAACGATAAGATAACTCAGGCTGCGCTTTTGCATTATCCCAGCTAGGGCGTACAGATAAACTGGATGGAGCAGCAACCACCGGCATATCAGCAATGATTTTCTGAGATGTAGACTGGCTTGCTGAAACAGGCTTATTACCTACTTCAAAACGCAGTAACGGTACTTCAGGACCACAGAAATCATTTAATAACAAATTGATATTATTTATATATTTCTCTCTGACCCAATCCAGCACAAAGCGGTTGGGTGCATAAAGAGCCAAAGTGTTATCACTTAGTTCTGCCTGAAGGGGTCGTATCCACATACTGAATTCTGTGGCAGGTAACTCATCCTGCAATCGGGCAAGACATTGCTGCCAAAGCGAAAGTGACACGGCGAACTCCCCTAAAACAAGACCAATAAAAGAAACTGGAATAATAGATGCGTTATACTGGGCACAAGGCATTACTCTTTATCGATAAAGGTGCTCTCGATAAAAATATTACCGATGAGAACATTTATCGATGAGAAGACTCGCAGTACCTTGTGGCGATTTCTAGTTTCATCGCTCTCCCAACGATCCGTACAGCGAGATCGGAATCGTGACCGGTGATCATAACGCAAAAGACGACATAAATCCTCATTCTTTTACACAGCTTTGATGCTTTTTATCCACAGGGAGATCACCACGCTTTGGTACGCGGAGAAGATAAAGCCCATAGAAGATACTGTAGTGGAATCATGGTATATAGCAAATTCCATTTAGCTATCGTTTAAAATTCAAAAGGAAAGCAAGAGTATAATTACTATTCAAATAGCAGGATCCGTGTAGGATCCTTGCGCTTTATTGCACAGTCCGTATAATCTTGCACCCTGTGTGTGATGCCAAACGATTTTTTCCGGCTGTGGCTGGTGGAAGTCAGGATTAACACCTTAGATAGCAAAAACTTTGGGTAGCAACAAGTCTGGCGCCCGCTGAAACGCGGTCAGGCTCGCGTCATCTTGGAATTGACTAAGGGTAGTACATTTTATTACAATCCTGCCTCTTTCTATATATTGATGTTGCGATTGAGGCATCGGTGTCTACTTATTTCCACTGGTCGCCAACGCATTTGCTGAATCAGTTACAAATTTTAAGTTAGGTAGAAATCGCTATGAAACGCACTTTTCAACCATCCGTACTGAAGCGTAACCGTACTCACGGCTTCCGCGCACGTATGGCCACTAAAAATGGTCGTCAGGTTCTGGCTCGCCGTCGTGCGAAAGGCCGTGCTCGTCTGACTGTTTCTAAGTAATAAAGCTAACCATTCCACGTGGTTAAGCTCGCTTTTCCGAGGGAGTTACGTTTGTTAACTCCCGAGCATTTCACTTATGTTTTCCAGCAGCCACAACGGGCAAGTTCCGCAGAGATAACGATTCTTGGACGCCTTAATCAGCTGGGGCATCCCCGTATCGGTCTGACCGTCGCCAAAAAAAATGTTAAACGCGCCCATGAGCGAAATCGTATTAAGCGATTAGCCCGTGAAAGTTTTCGTTTAAACCAACATAAATTACCGTCAATGGATTTTGTGATTTTGGTGAGGAAAGGGGTCGCTGAGCTTGATAACCGTGAGCTAACGGAAACGTTGGGCAAATTATGGCGTCGTCACTGTCGCTTGGCTCGCGCCTCTTGATTGCTTTAATCAGAGGTTATCAGTTAGTGATTAGTCCACTGCTGGGGCCTCGTTGTCGTTTCAATCCTACCTGTTCCCAATATGGCATTGAGGCACTGCGTAGGTTTGGCATGATGAAAGGCAGTTGGTTAACGGTGAAACGCATATTAAAATGCCACCCTTTACACGAAGGTGGTGATGATCCTGTCCCACCTAAAAAAAACGAAGATAACAGAGAACATTAACGATGGATTCGCAACGCAATCTTCTTCTCATCGCTCTGCTGTTTGTTTCGTTCCTGGTCTGGCAGGCGTGGGAGAATGATAAGAACCCACAACCAACAGTACAGGTCTCGCAGCAAACCAATACGCTGAGTAATGAAGCAGTCAGTGGGCAAGGTAAACTGATCACCGTGAAAACGGATGTGCTTTCGTTGCACATCAATACCCGTGGTGGTGATATCGAAGAGGCTGACCTGTTGGCCTATCCGGATACCCTCGGTTCCAAGATGCCGTTCAAGCTTCTGGAAACAACCCCAGAATTTACTTATCAGGCTCAAAGTGGCTTAACAGGCACTAATGGCCCGGATAATCAGGCTGAACGTCCTCTTTATACTGCTGCTCAGAACAACTACGTTTTGGCTGAAGGTCAGGATGAGTTGCGTATTCCTATGACTTATACCGCGCCGGATGGTGTTGTATATGTCAAAACTTTCGTATTGAAACGCGGTAACTATGCTGTCTCTGTTGATTACAGCATTGATAACGTGACTGACAAGCCGTTGCAGATGGCATTCTTCGGTCAGTTGAAGCAGAGTGTTGATCTGCCGAAACATCGCGATACCGGCAGCAGCAATTTTGCTCTGCATACTTATCGTGGTGCGGCTTACTCATCTGATCAAGAAAAATACGAAAAATACAAATTTGATGAAATTGAAAGTAAACCACTTTCAGTAACCACACAAGGCGGCTGGGTAGCGATGCTACAGCAATATTTCGCCACTGCGTGGGTTCCTGGAGAAGGTAAAACCAGCAATTTCTACACCATTGACCTGAAAAACCAGAAAATGGCGATTATCGGGTACAAAGGTGAAACCATCAATATTGCACCAAATAGTAAGCAGAACATCGCTTCTACTCTGTGGGTCGGTCCTGAAATTCAGGATAAAATGGCTGCTGTTGCACCACATCTGGATCTGACAGTTGATTACGGTTGGTTGTGGTTTATTTCTCAGCCTCTGTTCAAGTTACTGAAATTCCTGCACGAGTTCATTGGTAACTGGGGCTTCTCCATCATCGCTATTACCTTTATCGTGCGTGGTATCATGTACCCGCTGACTAAAGCGCAATACACTTCTATGGCGAAGATGCGCCTGTTGCAGCCGAAAATCACTGCAATGCGTGAGAAATATGGCGACGACCGTCAGCGCATGAGTCAGGAAATGATGGCGTTGTACAAAACAGAGAAAGTAAACCCGCTGGGCGGCTGTTTACCTCTGGTTATTCAGATGCCAATCTTCCTTGCATTGTATTATATGCTGATGGGCTCTGTTGAACTGCGCCATGCACCATTTATCGGCTGGATTAATGACCTGTCTGCACAGGATCCATACTACATTCTGCCATTGCTGATGGGTGTGACTATGTTTGTGATCCAGAAACTGTCACCAACGACGGTTACTGACCCAATGCAGCAGAAGATCATGACTTACATGCCTGTCGTGTTCACTGTTTTCTTCCTGTGGTTCCCATCTGGTCTGGTGCTGTACTACATCGTCAGTAACCTGGTAACCATTATCCAGCAGCAGGTTATTTTCCGCAGTCTGGAAAAACGCGGTCTGCATACCCGCGAAAAGAAAGAGAAGAAAGAAAAGCAAATCGATCTGACCAAGAAATAATTTCTTGAGAAACGGGTCTTTTAAAAAATAAGTAGAAGGCGGTCATTGGCCGCCTTTATTATTTCCATTTATTGGCAAATTGGTAAAAGAGAGAATTCCATGAATACCACCGATACGATAGTTGCTCAGGCCACCCCTCCGGGACGAGGTGGTGTTGGTATCCTGCGTATTTCTGGTCCCAAAGCTGCGGCAGTTGCTGAGGTGGTATTAGGGAAACTCCCGAAACCCCGCTATGCCGATTATCTGCCATTTCGTGATGTAGATAGCTCAGTTTTAGATCAGGGTATCGCCCTTTATTTCCCCGGCCCTAATTCCTTTACGGGTGAAGACGTACTGGAACTTCAGGGGCACGGCGGCCCGGTTATTCTTGATTTACTACTGAAACGCATTCTGACTATTTCCGGTGTGCGAATCGCTAATCCCGGTGAGTTTTCTGAACGTGCTTTCCTGAACGATAAACTTGATTTGGCGCAGGCTGAGGCGATTGCCGATCTGATTGATGCCAGTTCTGAACAGGCCGCGCGCTCTGCGATGAACTCCCTACAGGGAACATTTTCCAATCAGGTTCACCAAATGGTGGAAGAACTGACTAACCTGCGCATCTATGTTGAAGCAGCGATTGATTTTCCCGATGAAGAAATTGATTTTCTTTCTGATGGCAAGATAGAAGCCAAGCTGGATGAAGTGATTGCGGAGCTTGAACAGGTTCGTTCGCAGGCTCGTCAGGGTAGCCTGTTGCGTGAAGGGATGAAAGTTGTTATTGCTGGCCGCCCGAATGCAGGTAAATCCAGCCTGCTGAATGCGCTGGCGGGGCGTGAAGCAGCGATTGTGACGGATATTGCAGGTACAACTCGTGATGTTTTACGCGAACATATTCATATTGATGGAATGCCCCTGCATGTGATTGATACTGCTGGTTTGCGCGAAGCCAGCGATGAAGTGGAACGCATTGGTATTGAGCGGGCATGGCAGGAAATCGAACAGGCGGATCGCGTGTTGTTTATGGTAGACAGTACGACGACGGATGCCATCGAACCTGAAAAAATCTGGCCGGAATTTATGGCTAAGCTACCAGAATCCCTGCCTGTAACGATTATCCGTAATAAAACAGATATGACAGGTGAAGCCAGCGGCATATCAGAAATTAATGGCTACACGTTAATTCGTCTTTCTGCTCTTGCAGATGAAGGAATTAATCTGCTGCGTGATCACCTCAAAGAAGCGATGGGCTTTAACAGTAATACCGAAGGCGGGTTCCTCGCACGACGCCGTCATTTACAGGCATTGAATACCGCAGCAGAACATTTGCAGGAAGGCCATCAACAATTGGTATTCGCTCGTTCCGGGGAATTATTAGCGGAAGAACTTCGGTTGGCACAACAGGCATTGACTGAAATCACCGGAGAATTTACGTCTGATGATTTGCTTGGACGGATTTTTTCAAGTTTTTGTATCGGGAAGTGATGTTCTGATAAATCAGAAAAGTAAATTTCATTGAGTAAATTTGAAATTTTCTGCTTCGTATGCGCTCCGATTTTGATATTTCGGAGCACTACTTAGCATTGCCTCTGAGGACAGGATGTTGATTTTTTCAATCAGTGACATTTGGCTGGTTATTGCTCAGTAGGTCGGTTATGGCATGTATATTATCGAACCAGCTCAAAGCTGATTTGTAGTGTGATATCAGCTGCCAGTGTTGTTGGTTTCGGGCCAATAGATTTAGCAAGACTGAGCGCTTTTAGTGCTTCATTATCCATTGCACTATGGCCCGAGGATTGAATGATTTTGGCGGCAGTGATTGAACCATCATCTTGAAGTATAAAGTTGACGATGACTGTACCTTCCTGCTTCATTCGTTTTGCTTTGCGGGGATAACGCTTGTGGCTCTCAATTTCCTGCCGGAGCCTTGCATAGTAATTATCTGACTCACTATTACCCTGACCCACTAAAGGTTGAGAAGTTGTCGCCTGACTCATTCCACTTTGTGAGTTGGCCTGATCAGTGCCATCCGTTTCAAATTCCTCTGGGGTATTTTGGGATGCCTGAGATGACGGAACAGATTTCTTTTCTCTATTTTCTTTCGGTTTTTCTTTTGGCTGTTTTTTAGGTTTTTGAGTTTTTGTTGGTTCGGCCGGAGTATCGATCTTTTTTTCTGTTTGAACGATTTTATCCAGTGCAATTACCGGAGCTGTCGGTGATTCAGCAACAGTCAGAACTGGCTGAGATAATTCAACTGGCTCCGGCTCTTCTGCTAATGCTGAGGCCGCCACCATTGTGATTGAAAAACTTGTCAAAGGAGAATTCTGATTAAGATAATGGGCACTGTCATCGTTCGGCTCTGTATGTCGGTTTAACAGCCATATCAGACTGATATGCAATGAAACAGCGATAATAATACCAACCAGAAAACGCTTACTGAGCGTTAACTGCAAGCCGTTCACTGAATTATCTGATATGGCTGTATTGATCATATTATCCCTTAAAACTGACTAGTGAGGCTGAGCTTAAAGGTTCTGCCCGGTGCCGGTATCATTGAGCGAGTCAGTGGATCAAGATAATAGCGGTTAGTTAAGTTTGTGCCAGTCAGTTCCATTGATATCGCAGGGGTGATCTGGTAGCTGACATAGGCATCAACGGTGAAGACGGAGTTCCAGCGCATAGGGTTGTTGGATATCCCTTTATATTCATTCGGCAAAACATCCATTAACCATTTTTCATCTTTGTTTTCTGCTCTGCTGTGGTAGAGCATCCGGCTACCGAGTTCCAGTTTTTCATCAAACAGGCGTCCGCCGACATTAAGGTTAGCGGTATATTTTGGTTGAATGGAAGTACGCAAGTAACCGCCCGGGAAACCACCATCAATACATTCGGGAATACCGTAACGATTCTGAGAATCCATTCTTGCGGCAGAGTTATTGTCACACACCTTATTTTTCATGTTGTAGACCAAACCCATATCAGTAAAGAAACTGCCGTTGTCGTAGCGAGCCTGCAATTCTAAACCTGCCAGTTTTTGTTTATCTAATTGGGTGAAATTATAGGTATTATTCCGGTCGAACACATTTTCAATAACCGTGTTGTAATAGGAGAGTTTGACATCAGCATTACGCTCAGCATTCACTAACTGACTGAAATCATAAACGAAACCTGTTTCTATGGTTTTGGCTCGTTCTGGTTTAAATTTCAAACCGATGTAATTTTCTTTAACGCCAGAAAAACCGACAGTATCTTCAAAAATACTGGGCATTCTTACTGCTTCGGCATAGCGGGTATAGGCCCGGAGATCGTCAGTGATATAGGCAGTAGCTGAAAATGTTGGCGCCCATGCATGAGATTTACGTTTTGGAGCTGGTTCCCAAGGATCCTCAACATCTTGAGTGGATATCTTATGACCTAAACCCCCGGCACTATACTCATATTTATAGGCTTCTTTACCACTGATTGGGTCTATAACCCTTTCATTCATATTTAGTTGGCCGTTGAAATAGGGGTTATTGCTCTTATTGAGTTTTCCGTTATTGGGATCATAAGACCAAGTGAATTCTTCTTTAACCATCCTACGAGTCTGTTTATCACGATTATCAGAGTAAGTTTCACCAATCTCCGGATACTTATCATCCACCTTCCTGAGGAGTTTAAATTTCTCCACGAAGTTCATTTTTGAAGCTGCAATAGATTTTATATAGCGCTCTTTTTCTCGCACTACATCAGCTTCTTCGGTTGTCAATGTTCGCCAATAACTCATTGAATGCGCGGTGATATCACCAATTTTTTTATAATTTTCATCTCTGGCAGAACGTCTTTCATTGAGAAAGTTATCTTGAGACCAATAGGAAACACGTTTAGCACCAGCACTCAATGCCAGCCATGATGCAGGACGCCAGTCAAAGTTAAAAGCGAGATTGATTTCCTGACGCTGCCCTTTTCTTGCTGGGGACTGAAAGAAATACAGATTATCAGTATGGCTGATATCATCATCAGAACCTAAACGTTCACGTTGGAAATTTCCCATCAGAGTAAGATCCAAATTTCGGGTCAGTTCGAATTTATTGGAAATATCTACACCCCAACGATTATTTTGGGCATTGGTGACGGCTGTATTGATTAAGGTCCCATCAATATTAGTGCTCCTGCCTTTTCCTCCGTCCCAATCATAGTCTCTGGTAACCGGACTACGCGGATATCCACCTGAAGTATTGGTGTTACTTGTCGTGCGGGTTGCCCACAGATTCATATCAAAATCAATGTAGGGGTTTGCAGTAGGATGCCATTTATAATTCAGGTTAGCCGCCTGTTGGCGAGAGTTAGCCAGCGGCCATTGAGGAACCCTATTTTCCTCAGCAAGCACCGATGCCAGCCTTGAAGGCATAATATCGCCGAACTCCATACGGGTATTGCGGAAAGCAAGTTGTAGTGCCTGATCATCGGTGAAGTGCCAGGTGTTTTTGATTAACACCGATTGCATTTTACTGGAAGTATTGGGAACTTCATTACCGGGGCGATAAATGCGTGCTGCAAAAGGGAGGTAAGGATCTAAACTCGCTTTTGGGTTGAGCATTAAGTTTATATCGGCTTCTGTTGCTGCTGCATCATAGCGATGTGCACCACCTTTACCTGCAAAATAGTTACCTTTATGGCGGTAAGCATAGGCCAGCATCAAATCAAAATACTCTTGCCGCGTTCCCACGGCAACGCGAAAGGCATTATCTTTGAAGCCGAACAATTTATTGTCTTTTGATGAGTGAGGAGTGATTTTTAGTGCAGGATCAGATTCAATTCCATTGTGTATAAAATTGGGAACATCGCGGTAATCCTGTCCCAGTGACAAAGTCGGAGTGCGTTCTTTGACTGAGTTACTACTGGTTTCCAGTTTGGTATTGATACCAAATGTTTCACCATCCGGTACGACATCATCAATATTGAGTGTTTTGATGGAGACTGCTCCCCCGACAGAACCTTTCACCCTGCGATTCAGGGAAGGCCCTTTCTCAATTTCAATGCTGCTGATTAAGTTAGGATCAATATAATTGCGATTATTAGCACCGTTATAGCCACGTCCAACGGTAATCGCCTGTTCCGTTCCATCAATCGTGACGGGAACACGCCCTTGCCCCTGAATACCTCGAATATTGATATCTAAGGCACCGCTATTGCGGGCATCACCACTGTAAACACCAACAGCACCTTTAATGACATCAGCAGGGGATGCCCCTTTATAGCGTTCTATCTCTTTTTTACCGATATAAATATTGGAGATATCTTTGTCATAAACCGCATCATAACCGGCTTCATCTTTCTCTCTGTTATCTGTCACCCGGATTTTACCTAAATCAGTTTTGCCGTCTGACGTTGTAGTGGCAGGTTTGGATTCAGCAAACAAAGGAGGCGCTGCCAGTGAAAATGCCAGTGACAGAGCGATTGTGATGGGAGTTAGTCCGGTTTTAATTTGATATGCCATTGATATTTCTTGCCTCAGTCATCATCGCACAAATAAAAAATCATCAGATTTTGATTAAAAAAACTTTTCCAGCCTGAACAGCACTTCGTTTTTGTTATAGCTGTACAGCCAATCCACATTGCTGCGATTGCGTCGGTGGCGGAAAGTAATAGCAGGAGTCATACCCATTATTTCAGCCGCAGGCGCTTTAATAACAGCGACATAAATTTGCTCCGTATCATGGCGTTTGGCATTCAGCATCGGGCTATAAGCGCCAAAGTGCCGATCACGCAATGTGGCAAAGAGATAACCGTCAATGCCATCGTAGATCTGTCCTTTCGCTCCTGCCCGAACTTCCCACTGCTGATAGCGGTCAACGGGATATTGGTCGTTACCGCGATAAGTCCAGTCTCCACCACCAAGCAGAATAAAATCTTTGCCGATGTCGTGGAATAAATTAAAGGAGGAAGAGGTCAATCCTCCGTCTTTTCTGCGGTAATCGTGTTGATGGCGTAGTTGTTTATGTTCAAATTCAATATCAAGAGTTGTCTGAGTCGTTATTCCCCATTGCCATACTGTTTTGATCCCAGTGGCGTGGTAGAAGCGATCGCCAGCACTTTGTTTATATTCAAACAACGGGCTAAAGGAGATATCGTGGTTTCTGTTTTTATAACTGTAGCCACTGGCTAGCTGGAAAGTATTTTCATTGCCATCTTGGTAATTTCGGTAGTTTTCACCATAAATAAGACCACGGATAGCAATGCCGTGATAACCAGAAAGTTGGTGTCTTCGGCTTAGTGTCGCGTCATAGGACATACCCCATGCTTTGACGGCTTTTGGTATCTGCTGTTGAATACATTGATTTTCGTTTATTTTCAGGCAGGCAAAGTTCCGATTAGAAGACATATTCACATTATCGTTGTAGGCGTAACCGACAGAGAATGAACCACGCCAGCTATTTCTCAGCTCTATTGCTTCAAGATAACTGTTAATGTTCTTCAAAACTGATTCTGGTACTTGTTTTTTTTCACTCAATTCTGCAAACAGACGTTCAGCTTCCCGATTTTTATAATCTTCAAAATAGACTCGGGCCAGTTCTACTTGAACGCGCGGAAAATTAGGCTGTTGGCTCAGAATTTGTTGGTAATGATAAGTGGCCAGATCTAAATTACCATCAAAACGAGCGAGTCCACCCTGAGCAAAATTCACTAATAAGACATCATGCTCTGATAATTTTTTATAAGCAGTGAGAAAACGTCTTACATCCGGCCATTGTTGGTGATTTATTGCAAGGAAAAGAGCCAAACTCACATTGTCCAGATTATTCTCTACCTGAAATTTTTTCCCATCAATGACAATCAACGCAGCATTATTTTCAGTAAAAATGGGGTCAGGTGTAATCAGTTTTTTTTCATTTTCCTGTTGATGATGTTGGGCTTCCTGCCAAATATTGCGTGAGGTATCTTCATTGGCATATATCGGCAAGGAGATGAAAAAAGCCATCAATACGGTTAATAATATCGGTATTTTTCTATCAGACATCGCAAAATCAGCTCACAAAACTTACGTTATTAAAAATAAAAACAGAGAACAATGCCATTTTTGGCGCTGTTCTCTGTAAAATTAACAATTACTGTTTAGAGCCACCGAAAGCAGTATCTTTGGAATGATCACCATCAAATTTGGCATATCCAGCCAGACTTGATGCATTGTCGCCAAAGAAGTGACCTTCTGTTTTGCCTACCAGATCCTCTGTGAGCGCTCTACCCGTAAATTTTGCGTCAGATTGGATTCGGGCATCAATGCCAATTTCCATTGTATTATTGGCCATTGAGCCAACCAGTGTTTTCTCACCAAAATCTGCGGTAAATGTACCGGACAGCGCGTTATTACCGCTGTATTGGTTAATACCGGTCACGGTATAGGTTGCTGTGCCGTCAGTTGGAATATTAGTAGTCACATCTTTGCCGGCGTAATAAACCGTATGGGTATTATCATTTGCCTGACCGGTCTGAGACCATTCACCGAAGTAAACCTCTTCATTAGCGACTTTGCTGAAATGGAATACGCCCATACCACCATGAGTGCCCGGAGCACCAGCCATTGCGATATTGTGAATTCCATTATTATCGGCAGGTGCCATACGGGTCAGGCCAGCAAAGCCAGTGATTTGACCACCATAAACGGAGCTAATACCGATACCCGGTTCACCACCTTTGCCGCCGTGTGGACCTTTACCGGGTTGAGTTGGGCCAACCTCAACGTATGTTGGTGAACTTACCTGACTCTGACCAAATCCTACTGCTGCGTGAGCCTGTGCCATAAATCCCAAAACGCCTAAAGTGGCGACTAATACCTTAACTTTTTTCATCGTTATCCTCATTTAGAGTGGGGGATCCCTCGTTACCCAATCATAAAAATGGCCTGATTTATTGCGCGGGAGGAATGTACATTCTTCAAATGTTAATGTAAATGATAATTATTTTTATTTAATGTTTGTTTTGTTTGGGTTTTAATCAGCGAATAATTCAATTAGTTGTATTTAAATGATTTTAATTTTTGATAAGAAGCAGAGATATTTTGTCGTTTTTCTGAAAATGTGATGAGGTTAAATTTAATGGCCTGTAGTGATTGCGTGATTAATAGTCCCGTTCTGGCTGCAAAAACACATTTATTTTACTTAGCTAATTCATTAATTTTTTGTATGTATTATTTTGATTCAAAGAACCGTCTTTAATAGGGAGTTAATTATGGATGCAAAAATTATTATTCAGTCTGCCAGAGAGAGGGAAGATATTGAGGAAAAATCGAGTGATTTTATTGATGCCAGCTGGCCCTTATTTTCGAACTACGACAAGGTGTTTGAACAGTATTGGGATACCTTATATGAACCCCCGTTTAGTCATTTTCAAAAATATGCCATTCTGCAACAGGGACAGGAAGAGCGTCTTATTGGGGTATTAAATTCAATTCCTTTTTTATGGGAAGCCCCCTCACTGGAACAGCTGCCTGACGAGGGGTGGGATGCAATACTGCAACTTGGTGTGGAGGCTAAGGGAAAGGCGAATATGTTGTCAGCACTTTCTGTTACCGTTGATCCTGATTTTCGTGGCTGCAATATTCCAGCGCTATTAATTAATAGTGTGAAGCAAACCGCTCGTGAAGCTGGTTTACAAGGCGTCGTTGTACCTGTCAGGCCAAGCCGAAAAAGTTGTTATCCATTGCAAGATTTTGTCGAATATTGTGGTTGGAAAAATGAAAAAGAGGAGCCATTTGATCCTTGGATACGCACTCATTGGCGTTTAGGGGCCAAAATCATTAAACCTGCATTCCGTTCTATGCATATTGCCGGGACAGTGGAAGAATGGGAAAAGTGGACAGAAATGAAGTTCCCACAAAGCGGGGAGTACATTATTCCGGGCGCATTGGTTCCCTTGGTGGTGGATACAGAAAAACAGATCGCCCATTATATTGAACCCAATTTATGGATGCTTCATAGCATTGATTAATTGGTTAACCGCTGAGAATGCGTATACACCGTTGCTCGCCCCGGTTTACAGAAACCGACTAGCGTCAGATTACATTTTTCTGCTACTTCGATTGCGAGTGAAGTAGCAGCAGAAACGGCAAATAATATTTCCACGCCACAATTGGCAGATTTCTGCACCATTTCATAACTGGCACGGCTGGAAACCAAAACAGCGCCTTGTTGCCAGTCTGTTTTTGAACGCATTCCCAATAGCTTATCTAAAGCAACATGGCGGCCAACGTCTTCACATCCACCGAGTAAATTTCCCTCTGAATCAATCCAGCCAGCAGCATGTGTACAGCCAGTTAATGAACCGATGTCTTGCAGGAGAGGTAATTGTGCAAGCGCCTGATCCAGATAAGCCAATGAAAACGTTTGTGTAAAAGGCAGTGGAGTGATAGGGCGGAAGATTTCTGATATTTGCTCAGTGCCACAAATACCGCAACCGGTTCGGCCTGCCATACTGCGTCGGCGTTCTTTCAATTCAGCGAAACGGCGACTGGAGAGTTCGATATTGACTTCAATACCGCCGTGGCAGCCGGAAGCTATATCAATCCCGCGAATTTCCTGCGGAGAAGTGATAATCCCTTCAGATAGGGAGAAGCCAATTGCGAAATGTTCGAGGTCTTTTGGACTTGCCATCATGACGACATGGGAAATGCCGTTGTAGACTAAGGCAACCGGTACTTCTTCAGCTACCCAGTCTAGCTTAGGGGTGGGCAAATGATTTTTTTGTTGTACATAGATGCGGGTAGTGCCACTGACAGCTTGCTGATTTTCTGGCTTTTTTTTATCCATCTGGCTGATTCTCAATCGGCTTCACTTTTCATTTCATTGCCAAGTTTACATTATTTATCCGTAAATAAAAAAAGCATGTTCCAGTGATTAAATTAAATACAGGGTTTTTATATTTTATTTGATATCTATCTATATTAGAAAATAATCTTCATTGACATAAATTATATTTTTATTTGAGTTGTAAATGTTGATTTAAATATTTTGTTTTTTATTTTTCTTTTTATTGTTTTTTGTGTTTTTAATGTGTTTTTTCTGATGGTTTTTATAATAATTATGTTATTTCTTTTGATAATTGTTATATATGATTTTAGGTCGTGATGATACAGTCTAGAATGTTTTTATTGTTTATATTTGATGTTTTTTATTAATGGATGAAATTTAAATTACCCTCCTTAATAATAAATTATTTTATCTTTCAGTTATCACATTAAATATTCGTTTAAAGGGTAGTTATCGCCGTGTCAGACACGTCTTCTTTCTATTAATGAAAGGTGATTTAAGTGAATATATTAAATAAAAATCTAGGTGTTACAAAATTAATCTCACAACCTCAAGTGAATGAAAGTGAAAAAGACTGGCATCATACTGTTCTCAGTGATATAGGGTTTCGACTTGATCATGTTGATTTTCCTTGTGTCTTCTCAAAGAGAGCATTTAAAAAAAAGTTATTAAAATTTATCTTCGTAGAGAATGTAGAGAAGAGTGGCATTCAGCATTTAGCTGAAGGGCTTAAAGATTATGTTGAACTTTCGCAGAATTGGAATGGCGATTTAAATACAGCATACCCGCTAATTGTTGCGTTCTCACAAGAAGCAATAAGAGTTCAGTCTATTAGTGATTATCATGCTTTTGGCTGGGAAGTCTTGCAGAAATTACATGACATAGATCCTGAACCCTGGCCGGAAGGTATTAGTGAAGATCCAGATTCTTCAGCCTGGTGCATGTGTTTTAACGGTATGCAGCTATTCTGCAATATGAGCAGCCCGGCGAACCAGTCACGTAGAAGCAGGAATCTTGGTGAGCATTTTATTATGGTCATCAACCCACGTGAGCGTTTCGATATCGTAGCCGGTAATACTCCGGGAGGTCGTAAGATCCGTGCAAATATCCGTAATCGCATTGATAAATATGATGATATTCCCCGTTCTTTGCAGCTTGGTTCTTATGGTACAGAAGCACTTGAATGGCAGCAGTATGGCCTTCTGGATGAAAATGTGAAGAGAGAGGGTAAGTGCCCGTTTATGTTCAGGAAAAAATGAAGCCAGTATATTTTTTTATGAGTTATGACCGAAGGTTAACCTGAAATTTTTATTGATAATAATGAAAAGGAAACTGTTCCATGATTGATCTTATCGTTTCTCAGGGTCGCATAGCTGATAGGGCAGCACGCATGATAGAAGGCGCTGCTCGTACTGCTGAGGCGTTAAAAAAACACTATGGCATTCAGGGGCATTTTATTGGAAAGAGTTCGCCTCCTGAGAACGATGACTGGAGTGTTAGTCTTCCTCAAGCCCGTGAAACGCTTGTTGAATTGCGTCAGGCAATTGAAGCGAGTATTAAGGGAAAAAACCGGACGTTTATGCTCGCTAATACCTGTTCTGCGAGTCTTGCTTCATTACCTGTTGTCGCGCGGGAGTATCCGGAAGCGGTAGTGCTTTGGATTGATGCACATGGTGATTTCAACACACCGGAGACAACAGAATCAGGTTACCTCGGTGGTATGGTACTTGCTGCTGCCTGCGGCCTTTGGGATAGCGGGCACGGTTCTGGTTTACGTCCTGAACAAATTATTCTGGTTGGTGCCCGTGATATAGATCCACCTGAGCGTGAAATTTTGCAAAAGCAGGGAGTTCGGATAATTCCACCAGCAGAGGCAACACCTGAAAATATTCTGAAAACCATTAATGGCGCGCCGGTCTGGATCCATATCGACTGGGATGTTCTTGAGCCCGGTTTTTTACCGGCAGATTATTCAGTGCCGGATGGTATGTTGCCATCGCAAATTCAGGCAATATTTGAAGCAATGCCTTTGGAACAGCTTTTGGGAGTCGAACTGGCTGAGTTTAATGCTTCAACTGATGAAGCAAAGAACGAAAAAGCACTTTCAATTATTCTCGATATTGTTGCTCCTGTATTTGAAACAGCAGCAAAAGTGAAATAACAGGAGAACAATTTTCTTATGCCTCTCTACAACAGTATCCTTGAGACAATTGGCCGTACGCCTATCGTTAAATTAAATCGTATGGCTCCCGGCCATGCCACGGTATATGTGAAGGTGGAGTCTTTCAATCCCGGCGGTTCGGTGAAGGACAGGCTTGCTCTTTCTGTTATCCTTGATGCAGAAGCAAGAGGGCTACTGAAACCCGGCGATACAATTTGTGAATGTACTTCCGGTAATGTCGGCATTGCTTTAGCAATGGTGGCTGCTGCCCGTGGCTACAAATTTGTGGCGGTGATGTCTGATTGTTATTCGGTAGAACGCCGTAAATTAATACGTATGTATGGCGGAAAAGTTATCCTCTCCCCCGGCCATGAAGGGAGTAGTGGTGGAAACCGTCTGGCCGATAAGCTTGCGGCAAAACATGGCTGGTTTCGTGCTAATCAATTCCAAAACCCTGCCAATCCGGCTTATCACCGTGAAACAACAGCAGCAGAAATTCTCAGTGATTTTGCCGGAAAACGGCTGGATTATTTTGTCACGGGTTTTGGTACCAGCGGTACTCTGACCGGAGTCGGTCAGATGTTAAAACTGGCACGGCCTGACGTAAATATTATTGCTACCGAACCTGAAAATGCCGCTGTGCTGGCGGGTAATTCGTGGAATTTACATCAAATTCAGGGTCTGGCACCTGATTTTATCCCTGACATACTCGATAAAAGCGTTATTGATAAGCTACTGACCGTGGATGAGATATCGGCGCGTGATACAGCCCGTCGCCTCGCTAGGGAAGAAGGCATATTTGTGGGTATTTCCGCAGGGGCGACTTTGGCAACAGCACTTCGTGTTGCTGAAAGTGCACCAGAACATTCGGTATTACTCGCAATGCTGCCTGATACGGGGGAACGTTATCTTTCCACGTTTTTGTTCGAAGGGATGAATGAAGGGTCAGATGATGAGTGGCTGGCATCTCTGTAATCATTTTTGAGGACATTTGATCTGATGGAAATTCTTAATGAATACAGTTGCATTGATTACTGATGAAGCCAGCCTGCCAGAAGATTATGATATGCCGTTGTTACTCGATGCTTGTCGCACTATCGGGCTGAGCGCTGAGATATGTTCCTGGCAGGACCAGGCTATTGATTGGTCACGTTTTGATGCGGTGCTTTTGCGTTCTCCGTGGAGCTACGTCGATCATTTACCTGAATTTTTGGTCTGGTGTGAACGTATTAGTGTTTTAACAGAACTGCTGAATCCCTTGCCGGTAGTACGCTGGAATCTTGATAAGTTTTATCTGGCTGATCTCGCGGCGCACGGTGTGCCGGTTGTACCTAGCAGGTTTATTAGCCCCGGTATGGATATCTTACAGAATCTGCGGGCATTTCTTGCTGAGCATACGGAAGCTGACGAAATTGTGATAAAGCCTACTGTAGGAGCTTATTCGAAGGATATTCAGCGCTATAAACGGCAGCAGGAGGATAAGGCTGTCGAGCATATCACTTATCTGATAGAAAAAGGTTGTCACGTAATATTGCAGCCCTATCTGGCTTCAATCGATAGTGAGGGCGAGACTGACCTGACCTACTTCGACGGTGTTTATAGCCATGCTATCCGTAAAGGTGCTTTGCTTATGTCCGATGGCACAGTGAATTTCCCATTACAGGAATTTCGCAAGGCGCGAGTGGCAGATGAAGATGAGCGTGCAGTTGCTTCACTTGCTCTTGATACAGCTGTTCGGCATATGGGGCTTGATCATGCTTTGCTTTACGGACGTGTGGATCTTGTGCGGGATAATGGTGGGAAGCCGATTGTACTGGAAATAGAAATATGTGAGCCTTCGCTGAACCTGCCCTTTGCTGAGGGGGGTGCGATGCGATTCGCGCAGGCACTGGCTGATCGACTGATAAAATATTCTGCTTAACGGAATAACCCCCTGAGAAGTAAAAGTTTACTTCTCAGGGGGACAAATTTAGCCCTGATAATCCAGATAATTGAATAAGGCTTCAAGTTTATGGTTGGCCTCTTGTTTATCAAAAGGCTCTAGTGGCTGATGCGGTGCCAGTCCCAGTAATTCCAGGTATTCTGCTTCTTCTTCCGTCAGAAGTTTCTTTTTTCTCAATTTGAGTACATTGTTCCACTGCCAGATACCGCCGGAGTCTTCAGCCGGGCATGTCCCGTTTCCTGCGGTGACTTTAGGTTGAATGATGTCTTTTTCCAGAACTTTTTCTACTGTGATCTGATGATCCCAGCAGTCACCAAAGTCATATTGGTAGTAAAGCTCACTTCCGACATCACGTAAAAATAGACCAAGACAGACCTGATCATAATTTTCTTCCGGGATCATTATTCCGCCAACCTCAAAAGAGAACAGGTGTGCATCTTCCCATCCCATAGCAGCCTGTATCACATCATGCACTTCACTCAGCGTCATCTGGTTACTGAGATGAACCCGGCGCCAGACTGCTGGGCTTGCTTCATCTAAGCTGATTTTAACAACCAGCCCCTGAGGGAGTATTGAGTCTGAGGTATCAGTCAGCCCCATAGCAAAGAGCTGGAAACTGGCTTCTGACAGGTTATCGAATAAGCCAAACCTTTTACGATTGATGGCAGGGTCGTAAAGAGCGTGAGCCAAATCCAGATATTCATTGGTCAGGCAGCGCTCTTCTGATGAGAGCTTATATTTCTCGATAGCAGCCGAGTAGGTCAGTCGTCCGGCAAAGATGTCTTTGTTGGCATAATAGTAGAGTTTCAGTAAATCTCTGGGTTTTTTCGCTTTCAGTAGATACTCTTCAGGTGGCAGCCAAGTCATCATGAGCGATGATTGCACATTGTGACCGTAATTGGCGTAACCGAGACGGCTATTTTCCTGTCGCTTAGGATTGACCTCATAACTCAGTTTCTGGCTCCATTGCTCAAGATCAAACGCTTCTGGCTGTGTCCAGTCGATGGGAAGTTGGGCTATCCAATACAGTGAATAGAGGTCGAGTGGTGTGTTCTTATTTTGCTGAACGGAAAGGATCCAGGGCAATATCTGTTTTAGCCAGTCCGGAGAAACCGGAGTGAAGTTGATATCGCTGCTTAACTGTTCTAACAACTCAGGAATGGGTTGGTCAGGATCAATATTCAGCATGCTCTCTCTGATACCTGATTTAAAATCGAGCATCATACTTAGCTGATATTCTTGATTATTCAGCATGACTTTCATCATCATACTGGCACAGTCATTGCCATCCACCTCAGAAGCGTATATTTCATATATTTCAGCGGCTGCCCGTGCTTTATGGTGTGCCATAGCGCGTTTTTTCCATCGCTTCATATAGGGTTTAACTGAAGGATGTCGGTTGAAGTGGGCACACAGGTTCACAAGCTGCAAATAGGATAAATTTTTCCACGCCGAAGAAGGGCATTGATCCAGCATTTCGGCACTGGCAAGCGCAACAGATTCTTCAAAATATTGCGTCAGCAGAAGCAAAGCATCAATACCCCATGGATATTGAACGACTTCCGTCAGAATATAAGGCAGTACTTCAGGTGGTGCGACAGAAAAACCACTTTCAAAAACCTCAATGAATTCGATACTGGATTTCAGATTAAACTCATTAATCAGTTGCCTGATTTTCTGCGGTTTTTGTGGGAAAGGGGTAACATTAGTCTCATCAGGATACTCAGATTTCTGCATCAACTGTGCAAGGTCCGTCCTGATATGAAACTGATATCGCTTCAGGATTGAGATACATAACAGGACATTCTTGTGATTAAGCTCGAAGTTTTCTTTGCAATACTCCAAAACCAATCCAACAGCCTGCTCAAATTGTTCTTTGGTTCCCTTCGGGGAATGAATCGCGACTAACTCTAGTTCCGCGATAGCAACATCAAGCCAGTCTTTAACGGCATCCCTGATATCATCCATCGTTTCTTCAGGGAGTGTTATCACCAGAGTGATCAACAGAAAGACATTCTCTGGCTCGGAAAACCAACGTGTTTGCTGAGGAGTTAGCTGCTGTTTCTGCTCAGGCTTTTTGGCGTATTCTTCTATTGCAGAGGATAATGTTTCAGGTGTTATTTTCATCACTAAGCTCTTTAACTATTGGGGGGTGAACTAAAAGAGTGATCATGATTACTGTCAAATCCACCCTTCTGTTTTTTATGAACATGAATAATCTAGATTGTAAACTCAGAATTAGCGGAATTTCATACTGATGATACCTGTTATTGTTGTCTTAATCGCGCATTTATTCAGTGAATGGATAAGCTGGTAGCTGATTATTATTAACTTATTGATCAGTTTACTAAAGATAAAATGGCAGATGTAAATTCTCACCAAAACTCAGTCTTATCATCTGAACGATAAATTCACCCTGAAGTGAGTGGCTTCATTTTATTTGTAGTATGTTGAGAAACTTGTGCTACTTTCATCTACTGATGTCAAACCGGTCTCATACATGGAACACAAGAGTATGAATAAAAAAATAATTTCAGGATGCTATTTTGGACTATTGTTGGTTGCATCCTTGCTGTTAGTGTTTGAAAAAAGCAGTGATATCTATCCTGCACTGATTTCTGTTGGGGTATTCAGTATTCTTTTTGGTCTGACATTTCTGTTTTCAGCACGCTGGTTATTTTCCGTGGTATTTACCGGAACCCTTTTTATTATCATCAAATTTCTCAACCAGCTAAAAGTTCATTACTACAAAGATCAACTGATGTTTTCTGATTTGAATATTATGCTTGATCCTTCAAATCAGGAAACATTACATCATTATTGGCTGGCAGGTCTGGCTGTTGCAGCTATGCTGGTCTGGTTAATCTTCAATATGTTTCTGAGCTGGAGAAGTGCAAAGCCAATTCCGGGTATCAAGTGGCGTGGATTAAGCGTGGTATTGGTTGCTGTTGGGGTCTGGGATGTCAATATGACAGTCAGTGCTTACCATAATGAATGGCAGGCAGAGTTGCCAAAAGGGCGCGGAACGATGACTAATATGGTCATGTCAGCCCGGGATGCACAATATCAGCCTCCCCAATTTGGAGTATCAGCTGATTATTTTTTGCAGCAGGCAAAAAATGTCTCCCTGCCTGAAGCACAGTCAGAAATAAAACCTGATGTGGTGGTGTTATTACAGGAATCTACGGTCGACCCACATATTTATCAATTACCGGCAGGTATCCGGCTACCTGATCTCTTTATGTTCGGGCATGATGCCGATGTGAGTGCGCAAGGTTTGCTGCGGGTACAAACTTTTGGGGGTGGAACGTGGTTATCAGAATTCTCTGTTCTGACGGGATTGGATACAGATGATTTTGGCTCGCGTAAAAATGGCGTGTTTTATTTTGTGGTTGATCATCTGCAAAACAGCCTATTCCGTACGATGAAAGATAATGGCTATTACACCGTTGTACTGACTCCATTCAATAAATCGGCTTATCATGCCGGACATGCTTACCAGACACTGGGTGTTGACCGCATTATTCAGCCACAAGAGCTGGGTTATCCGGCAAGTATGGATGAGAATTTGTGGAAAATCAGCACACAGGATATGTTGTCTTATGTGAAAACTATTCTGGCTAAGGAAACGGATAAACCCATCTTTATTTATTCTCTGACCATGTATGAGCACGGGCCTTATGAAGAGAGCCATAGCGATGATTATGGGCTGGCAGGCAAATTGGAGAATTCATCCGCTGTCGGAAAATTCAGTCATTATATGGAAAAAATCATCGCATCAGACCCATCTATCAGAGAATTCAGTGAGTTTGTGGCTAAACGCGACAAACCGACCATTTTTCTCACATTCGGTGATCATCAGCCAAATATCTATTTTAACGATTACGCTTCTACCTTTTCTGATCCGGCACATCTGACGCAATTTACCATGAGGGATAACCTGAAACAGGGAGCGCCGATAACGACCGGTAAACTGACTGATATCTCTTTTCTTGGTGGTATGATTTTGGAAAGAGCACGGCTGAGCGTTCCCGCTTTCTATCAGGCAAATATGACCATGCGTCATTTGTGTGGAGGGGAGCTTAATGACTGTCAGGATAAGGCGCTGGTAGAAAGCTATAAGCATTATATTTACCAGCAGTTATCTGTGGCGGGTAAGGAGTAAACACTGGTTCTGGATGAAATAGCCTGACTATACACTTCGTCTTTCAAGTTGCTTGTTTGTTGGCTGCGCTCGTTCACCCCAGTCACATAGTTATCTATGCTTCTAGGGACTTTATCCCTTGCCGCCACGAGGCATCTGGAAATCCATTGTGTCTATGTTCAGATAAACCTACACCCGCTCATTCGTGTAGGTTTATCTCAGTGGCATAATACGGTAAGCACAACGCCTATCGTCATTCAGAATATATTCAGTTCGTTCTACTTGTGCCTGAAGAATATCCCCGAACATTTTCAGCTCAGTACGACAAAAACTCTGGCAGATACTGGCTGCGGCACAGATGGGGCAGTGGTTTTCGACAAATAAAATAGTGCCATCTTCCTGAATAAAATATTGCGCCATATAACCCTCCTGACAGCGGATTTTAACCAGACGCTCAATCTTTTCTTGTAGATCGACAGCGCCTTTTAGCGCTGTTTTATATTTTTCAGAAATTTCCTGTTCGCGGGATTGGATCACTACATCCAGCGCGGATTCACCTAATTGCTCACGGATAATCGTAATCATCTGAACGGTTAAATCTGCGTGTGTATCTGGAAATTTGGCGTTCCCTTTGTCAGTTAAATGCCAAAGCTGGATAGGGCGGCCAACTCCCCTTGTTTCAGAGCGCCCTTCAACCAGCCCTTCTTTAGCCAGTTTCACAAATTGTTGACGGGCTGCTTCCCCTGTCGTGCCTAAGAGCTTACCGGCATCTGCGGCTTGCATAGCGCCTTGTGTTTTTAACAGCATCAATAACCGTTCACTAACGGATTGTACGGAAATAGTGCTATTTTCCAAGTCAATGCTTGACATATTGTTGAACCTGACAGTAATTTATTCCAAGATTTACCTTGTTTAATTTAACGTAAGATATTTCACAACTCAACCT
The DNA here is from genome assembly GCF_963876495.1 of Xenorhabdus sp. KJ12.1. Lineage (NCBI taxonomy): Bacteria > Pseudomonadati > Pseudomonadota > Gammaproteobacteria > Enterobacterales > Morganellaceae > Xenorhabdus > Xenorhabdus sp. KJ12.1. The sequence continues at coordinate 44,152 of NZ_CAWNQH010000035.1, read as the reverse complement.
GAGTTCAGGATAATAAGCATGATAATAACTAAGGAAAATCGCTGGAGGGATCTGTTTTCCAGTAAAAACGCACCCAGTGCAATAGTACTTTCGATCGGTATCGGACTGATGGCCGCGAATACCTTAATTGCAATTACGCTCCTGCCTTCTGCCGTCAAGGATATCGGTGGATTAAATCTCTATGCCTGGAATACAACGCTGTTTGTTGTGGCATCCATTATTGGTTCCATACTTTCAGCGAGATTACTGCATACATCAGGTGCGAGAAATGCCTATTTGGTTGCTGCCCTGATTTTTTTAACCGGTAGTTTATGGTGTGCTTTGGCGCTGACAATGGAATCCATGCTAGTTGGGAGAACCATTCAGGGACTTGGTGGCGGGTTTTTATTCGCACTTTCTTATTCGATGATTAATCTGGTGTTTGAGGAATCTCTCTGGCCTAAAGCGATGGCGTTGATTTCCGGTACCTGGGGAGTGGCAACTTTAATCGGGCCGGCTATTGGTGGCATTTTTGCTGAAATGAATGCATGGCGTTATGCATTTGGCCTGATGTTACCCGTTATTTTGCTTTATGCCTTATTTAGTTATCGAATTTTACCTCCGAAGCAAAAACAGAACACAAGCAAAATGGCTTTGCCCATTACCCAGCTGATTCTATTATCTGTTGCTGTGCTTGCTGTTTCCTCAGGGAGTCTGTCACAAGATGTGAAAATGAATATTCTCGGCATTATGACGGCGGCAGTACTGGTATTTCTGTTAGTTCTCTATGAACGTAAGGCTTCTGTGAAGTTACTGCCTGAAAATGCGCTGAGTCTGAATTCACCTCATCTCATCTTATTCGCAACCATGATGTTTTTAGTTATTGGGTTGTCGGGAGATGTTTTTGTTCCCTATTTTTTGCAAGTTTTGCACGAGCAGTCTCCTTTAGCCTCTGGTTATATGGTCGCGATGGCAGCAATTGGTTGGACTATTGGGGAAGTAATGAGTGCCAGTTGGCAGGGGGCGAAAATGCGTTTTGCGATTGTAAGCGGCCCTGCTTTTATGCTGGTGGGGATGTTGCTGCTGCTTGCGATGCTGCCTTATAAATCCATAGGTGAATGGCAAATAATATTACCAATCATTCTGGGGCTTGGGCTATTTGGTTTTGGTGTGGGCTTTGGCTGGCCTCATTTACTGACCCGTATTTTGCAGGTTTCCAGTGAGGCTGACAGAAATATTGCCGGTTCATCCATTACAACGGTTCAGTTGTTTGCTACTGCATTCGGCTCAGCACTAGCCGGAATGGTGACTAATATCTTCGGGTTTTATCAGCCGGGTGGTCAAGAAGGCGCCGCCTCTGCTTCTCACTGGCTCTTTTTACTTTTCGCTATTGCGCCCATACTGGCGCTATTTACTGCATGGAAATCAGCAAAAATTACCGCAGAGAGCCGATAGAAACAGGTCATCACCGTAGGCACAGCCTGAAATCCATTACGTATATGATTACTATATTGGCTTTCCTTAGAAAAGCCAATGTAGACGAAATAGCGCTATTTCCTCACTTCGTACCATATTAAATTCGGAATTATTAGGGAAATTATTTAGATAATTACGGTATTAGACGTCAAAGGAAAGATAAATATAATATATTGCTGCGATATATTAGAAAATAAACCTAAGGATATTTGATGTTCATGATTTCCAGTCAACCAACGGATGGTTTTAGTACCAGTAAGACATTCCTCCAAAGATACAGCCATTCAATAATAAAACATATTGTTATCCTATTTACGCTGTTTTTGAGCATAAGCAGTGTATCCGCGAAAGAAGTTCGACAGGAAACGAAGCTCGTTGAAGTTCCGGCTCTGAGCCAAAGTGTTACAGATATACCCAATATCTTGACTAAGAATGAACATCAACGACTGACTCGTCAGCTGGAGAAACTGCGTTCGGAATATAAAGTACAAATGGCGGTTTTGATTGTACCAACGATAGGAAGCGATAGCGTTGAAACCTTTTCTTCCCGTGTATTTGCTGAATGGAAGTTAGGTAGTCAACAACTTAATGATGGCATTCTGTTTTTGGTGGCACACGATGACCACAAAATGCGGATTACTATTGGTTCTGGCCTTACAAAGCAGCTGCCGGATTCAAAGGTAGCAAATATTCTGAGTAAGGATGCAAAACCGGCCTTCAAAGAGGGTGACTATTACGAAGGGATACGTACCAGTATTGATTCCATTGGGGTATTGATAAAAAACGCAGGGCAAGAGAAAGCACCGCAGGGTGTATCGAACATTGCTGGCGATAACGACAATATTTTAGATAACGTATCATCAGGTGAAGACTTTTCGGCTCCGTTGATCCTCTGGCTGCTTGGTATGGTAATTCTGCCATTGGCGGTGTTCCGTACAGGTGGCTGGTTTAAACGTTTTCTCAAATGCGCCTCAACAGTCGCTGTTATTACGTTTGTACTCAGTCTGGTAGGTGTATTTCCTGCTCTTCCTCTGGGATATTATCTGCTGATTTTCTTCCTGCCAGTTATTCTGGTGTTAATTGTGCTCTTTTTCGGCGCATCATTGGTGGGAGGATTATTTAAACGCTTCTTTGGTGGTTCGGGTTCTGCATCTCCTGTTAGTAGTTCCGATATATTCGTCGAAAATGCAGAGCTTTCTGATAATAAAGACATTTTCACTGGTGGTGGCGGTAAGAGTGATAATAAGGGTGCCTCAGATAGCTGGTGATTTATTTGGTTAGGAATACAGCATTGATGAATAACTGTAATTTATCTACTATTGGGATATGAAATTTTTATTTTTGTGATCTTAGCCAAAATAAGTAGATAAAAGCTCTTTTTTTTTTGCTTTTTTCGGGAAGCTGTCAAGAGAATATAAAGGGTTATTTTTAGTCAGTCATATTTTATGGCTGGCTAAAATGAATTTTTTACATTTTCTTTTTTACAAAAGGGCATGGATATGAAAAAAGTTTTTTTGTTGTCTTTGCTTACATCAGGATTGGTGGTGGGTTCTTTTGCTTATGCTGATTCACAAAACGCTTCCATTGGTTATGCACAAAGTAAAGTAAAAAATTTCAAAGATATTAAAGGGGTAAATCTCAAGTATCGATATGAATGGGATGACCCTGTCAGTGTTATTGGCTCTTTGACCTATATGGCAGGTAAGGGTGGTTTATCTAATAAATCAGTGACAAAAGAGCTGATAAAACATAAAGGTGATATTAAATATACCTCACTCCTTGTAGGCCCGGCTTACCGAATAAATCCTCAGGTAAGTTTGTATGGCTTAGTGGGTTTGGCTTATACAAATGCTAAGATTAATTACGAGCATGATGAAGGTCGCGGTCATGTATCCAAGAAAAAAAGCTCGTTTGCGTATGGTGCCGGTGTTGAAATTAATCCCATAGATGATTTCGTGATCAACTTGGGCTATGAAGGTACTACGTTCAAAATAGCGGGTATGAACAGCCCTGTAAATGGATTTAATATTGGAGTAGGTTACAGATTTTAAGTTCAACATTTTCCCCGCCAGATGGCGGGGAACTATTAGTTTTGAGGAATGGGGTGCTTCAATTCAATCTCAGGGAAATCTGGTAAATATCGCCCAGAGCTACTTAGCTGTCACGAATATGATTAATATTCCGATTTATTTCATGGCGTATCTTGTTCGCAAATATATTTTTTTCCTGTAATGTCATTTTCTGTTCATACTTGCTAAAGAAATCATCCGGTGAATCAAATAGACCTAAATCTTGTACAATTCCGGCATGTTGAATATACGTGCTATTATCTCCATACCATTCAATAGGTGCATTAGCTAAATCATCAATCGCCACACCATACCCTACAAATTTTCCTTTATGAGTTGCATATTTTTTCTGTAGCGAAGTAAGATAGCCTTTATCTAAAATGATACCTTCAAAGTTTAGCCATTGCTCATTAATATAAACTTCAACCCATGTATGATAAATCTCCTGCGGAGCCATTTCATATATTTCCCCCTGCATAATTCCATATTGTAGTGATTTATCAATGGTAAAGCCGTGTAAGCGACAGGGAAGGCCTAGCGCACGAAGGAGAGCCATAAATAAAATAGATTTGGTATTACACTGCCCATAACCCACTTGTAAGATTTTTGACGCTGTAAGTGAATCATCCTCATTAAACCCAAAAGTAATATCATCTTTAACAAAATGATAAATTACTTTTATTCTTTCAGGCTGAGTCAGGTTTAGCCAGCCTTTCTCGGTAATTAAATGCTGAATATTTTCGGCATAAAAATCTAATAAAGGTGTGCATGAAAGATACTGTTTCATTACCTATTTTCTCCTTGTTTAAATTACTTAAGACTAAAAAATTTATGAGGAGAAAACTTTCAAAAATCCGCTGATTTTTTTCGCGAAGCTTGGTTTTATACCCATCAATTTTCTGGCGGTGGAGGAAAGGTGTGAAGCACTATCAAAACCACATTGCATGGCAGCATCTGTTACTTTTTTGCCTTCGGCAATTAAAAATAGAGCATTAATAAGCTGGTGAAAAAGAATATAACTCTTTAGATTCCCCCCTGTTTTTTCAGAAAAAAGATGTGATAAACGACTTGGGGAAAGGGGCGTTTTTGCTGATATATCAATGACCCTATGATAGGTTTCTTGTGAAAAAATTAGGTGACCTAATATAGCTTTTAAACGGTTATCACCTATTGTGTGATTAAGATTGCAAGTTTGTGTTAGTACCTTTTTATGTAGATTATCCCAGTATACGAGATAAGTTTTTTCCTGCAATGAAGTATATTGAGCTGATATTGCCTTACACACAGATGTCAATTTACTGTAATCCAATACTACATAATTTATTTTTCCATTGGTTAGCTGATGTTTTAAACATAAGCCTAAAGGAGATGTATGGTTAATCAATGTCAGCCAATAAAACCTGTTATTCAATGTAACATCATGAATGACATCGCTATTAATTAAAATTGATTTAGTCTGTAAAGTTTGCCCAGAAATAGTAACCGTTATGGGTTTGTCATCTAAGGAAATCAGTAATTGCAGAAAAGTGTGTTTATGAGCATTAGTATCAATATCTGTTCCGATGAGTGTTAGGTGATCTTCAGCAGCAAATGCTGTTACAAATGGAGCAGAAGACATATTTTATTACTCCTTATTAGAGCGTATTTATTTTATGGGTATTACCCACAAACTGTAACCATAAGTTGATTACCAGAAAATGCGGCACGAATTATCAGAAAGAAGCCGTTCGTGCCGTGATATTTTCAGGTTAATCCGCTAATAACGCGGCTCAGATTGCCTACTATTAATATAAGAAAAACAAAGTACTCCTATTGCCAGAACCAGACAATAAGCGATAATCGGCCAGGTAGTGGTATTGGAGAAAAGTGTAATAGTGAGCGTTCCACCGATTCCCAACAACACGCCACCCAGACAGGAGTAGAATGCCGTTACCGTTCCGGCCATATGATCAAAACCCTGTAGTGCACCATTAGGTGCGACTGCAATCGCTATAGCTATTCCAACTCCGACAAGCCACATCGGGATAATGAAACCAAATACTGAATTAGGTATGAAAGTTTCTCCGGCTGATAACAACAATGCTCCTGCTATCAGGCAAAACATACTCATTCGTAACGTATTCAGTAGTCCCCAGCGGACGATCAAATTTCCCACATTTCGTGCTGCCACCATCATTGCGATAGCCACCGTGGCAAACAGCAAGCTGAAAGTGATTTGTGATAATCCTTGCCGGTTCATCATTACCCATGGAGCGGTCGAGAAGAAGACGAAGAAGCTCCCCAGACCCGCACTGTAGCAGAATGTGTACAGCCAGAAATTCAGGCTTTTTACAGGAAGAAGTAGTTGCGACCATTTTAATGCGACCGCCCTTTGTTGCCGGGTTTCTGGGCAGAATATCCCGTACACAATAACCGTCGCTGCCATCGCAATACTCAATAAAACAAAAATTGCGCGCCAACCCAGCCAGACATCAACCAGTGTTCCGAGCAAAGGTGCGACAGCCGGAACCATGGCAAGCATAGAGCCGAGCAAGCCATAGATAACGTTGATTTCTTTGCGGCCAGAATAAATATCGCGCACAGCGGCGAACATCGCTACGAGACACGCTGAAGCTCCGCAGGCCTGAATAATTCTGAAACCCAAAAAAATTTCTGGTGATGAAGTGATGGCAAGGCCAAATGAAGCTAACGTATAAACAACGCCACCACTAAGTAAAACCGGGCGGCGACCGAACCTGTCTGACAGCGGGCCAAAGAGAAGCTGACCGACTCCAAATAGGATCATGTATACCGTCAACGTCAGTTGGATTGTTCCTGCTCCGGCACCAAGTGCATCAGCGATGAAAGGCATTACGGGCAGATACATATCCATCGCCAGTGATGGCAGTAAATTAAATGGAGATAACAATAATATTGTGGCGGTAAGAGAATATTGCCAGGAAAAATCTTTTGTATGCACGAATCCATCTCCTAAAATTAAGGATTTGGCGGTGTGCTCATAGAATTGATAGGTTCTTGAGGACGCCGCAACAATCGAAAAAACGAGGATTGTTGCGGCTTATCTATCTGTTGTGTATTCGTTGACCATTCTCATAGGGTTATCCTGTTAATTTGGGAGACAAAGCGTCTTAAATTACGATGGATACTTTATAGACGATAATTCATTTTTTCTAACTATTTTTATTTAATTGTGACCGGCGCGACATTTATCTGTTCGTCGTGATATGGCTGTTAATTCTGCTGCAATAACTCAACGCACTCCTGTGCACCACGCTTAAGCACATTTCCTTTCAGGCACACAACATGTATAGGTAATACTAATCCATTTTTTGTATTACGAAATTCCAGTTGTTTCAGTGATCCGTCCATTAATTTTTCTTTAATGAGAGAATAAGGAAGATTTCCCCATCCCATACCAGCTTCAACCAGACCGAGTGCCATCGCAAAATTATCTGTGCGCCAATATTTAGTTGCTACCTGAGTACGAAGATCACTCGGTTCACGATGATGACTGGCAATAATAATCTGCCGGGTTTGGACTAGATCCTCAATATAAAGGGAAGCCTGATGAGATAAAGAGGGGTGGGATGATGAGATTGTTGCAATAAATGATTCATGATCAATGCAATAAATTTGTTCCTGTGGATTCACATGTAATCCGCCAAAAACTAATGCCAATTGAATACGATTCTGATGCAGTAAAGGCAGAATATCATCCTGAGGAGCGGTAATAATCTCAACATTCATTAATGGATAACGTTGATTAATTGTATGCAAAGCAAGGAATAATTTTTGTGGATTAACTCCCGTAGATACACCAATAGTGAGTGTACTCTCGACCCCTTGCGTCAATTCATGTGAAAAAACATTAAGCTGACGTAAGTTATCGACTATCTCCCTCGCGTAAGGAGCCAACGTTTTTGCTTTCTCAGTCGGTACTGGCTCCCGGCTCTTTCGATCAAATAAGGCAAATCCCAACTCCGCTTCAAGATTAGCGATTGCCATGCTAACCGCAGAAGGAACCCGGTGTAGTGTTCTGGCTGCGGCTGAAAATGAGCCTTTATCTAATACAGTCAGGAACACGAGTAAGTTGTCACTGGTGAATGGCATATCCAACCTTTCAATAAAACTGATAGTAGTTAACTTTTATTATCATCTTTATTGATTTAACTTGCCAGTTTCAAAATAACAGCACAAAAACAGGTTTCGAATAAAATATGCAGGGCATTAAACGTAAAGTAATTTTCATTACTGCTTATGAAGTTATCGGCTGGATGATTTCATCGCTGACACTCGCTTTCTTATCCGGTAATTCGGCGGGTGTTACAGGTCCACTGGCTCTGGTCATTACAACCATCGCGGTCAGTTGGAATTTTATCTTTAATACTTTGTTTGAATTTTGGGAATCACGTCAGCAATCACGCATCCGGACATTCCGGCGTCGAGTCGTACATGCTGTTTTATTTCAGCTAACTTTGGTTATCTTCTTAATCCCGCTTATTGCATGGTGGCTTTCAATCAGCTTACTTCAGGCGCTCATACTGGATTTCGCACTGATTATTTTCATCCCTATCTATACGTTCTTTTTTAACTGGGCTTTTGACAAAATTTTCGGATTGCCCAAGTCCGCGCTTCCACAGGAAGAAAGCGTGCTTCGTTAGAATCATAAAAGCCAGTAATACTCAGATATTACTGGCGTTGTGATTTGTTATGAGTCGCTAAGAAATGTTATTCAATATTTTGTATTTGCTCACGCATCTGCTCAATCAACACCTTCAACTCAATTGCAGAATTTGTCACATCGGCATTAATTGATTTTGATGCCAGCGTATTCGATTCGCGGTTAAATTCTTGCATCATGAAATCCAGCCGGCGGCCGACAGCTTCTTTCTTTTTCAGAATATTACGTGTTTCTTTGATATGCGCGTCTAAACGATCCAGCTCTTCCGCTACATCAATACGCTGAGCCAACAAGATAAGCTCTTGTTCAAGACGGTTGTTTTCTAACTGGATTTGAGCCTCTTCCAGCTTAGTTTGTAAACGCTCTCTTTGCCATTGTAGGATGGCCGGCATCTGTTCACGAACTTTACCCACTTCTACTGTTACGGCATCTAAGCGCTTTTCGATCAGCGCCTTAAGTGCCTGACCTTCAGTTTCACGGCTTTGGATAAAGGCATCCAGTGCCAGATCGAGTTCCGCCAGCAGTTGTGCACTGATGGCATCCAGATCCTGTTCTTCGGCAGACATTACACCCGGCCAGCGCAGGATATCGACAGGATTGATTTCCCCTTCGTTGCTCTGTTGCTTAATCCAACCAGCGGCTTCAACGAGCTGTTTTGCCAGCTTTTCATTAAGAATCAATGTGCCCTGAGTGCGGGTATCCAGTTCAAAGCGCAGGTTACACTCCACTTTGCCGCGAGTCAGGCGGGAACGAATACGCTCACGGATGACGGGTTCCAGACTTCTGAATTGCTCCGGCAGACGAATGTAAGTTTCCAGGTAACGTTGATTGACAGAACGCAGTTCCCAGGCCGCGTTTCCCCAGTCTCCCTTGATATCTCGCCGCGCAAAAGCGGTCATGCTACGGATCATAACTCATTCCCAATTTATAAAATGATGAAGGATTATAACGTTCCATGCAGATGCAGGATAGGCATTCGCTAAGTTAGGCCTTATAATGCGCCCCCAATAAAGTATTAACAGCGGAGAGAACACCATGAGCCAGATAGGAATGCGTCCGGCAGGAAGAGCAGTAGAGCAGGTTCGTCCTATTACAATCACCCGTAATTACACTAAACATGCGGAAGGCTCAGTTCTGGTTGAGTTTGGGGATACCAAGGTGTTATGTAATGCCTCCGTTGAAGAAGGGATCCCCCGTTTCCTGAAAGGTCAGGGGCAGGGCTGGATCACAGCAGAATATGGGATGTTGCCGCGGGCGACAAATACCCGCAATGCCCGTGAAGCAGCAAGAGGCAAGCAGACTGGCCGTACAATGGAAATCCAGCGTCTGATTGCCCGTTCATTGCGTGCGGCAGTCGATCTGAAAAAGCTGGGTGAATATACCATCACGCTGGACTGTGATGTTATTCAGGCAGATGGCGGCACGCGTACTGCCGCGATTTCCGGTGCATGCGTGGCTCTGGTAGATGCACTGAATAAACTGGTTGCTGATGGCAAGCTGAAAGAAAGCCCACTAAAGTCAATGGTAGCCGCAGTTTCTGTTGGTATCGTTGAAGGTGAAGGCCGCTGTGATTTGGAGTATGTAGAAGACTCTGTGGCTGAAACTGATATGAACGTCGTCATGATGGATGATGGCCGGATGATTGAAGTTCAGGGCACGGCAGAAGGTGAACCATTCAGCCATGATGAACTGCTCTCATTGCTTTCCCTCGCAAAAGGGGGATTGGAAACTATTTTTGCGGCGCAGCGAGATGCGCTAGAAAAGTAAATAGATCAGGCGGCTGAAGAGTCGCCTTTTTTATGTCTGTAATAACCGCGACAAGAATGATAATAATGCACAAAAGGAGAAACCCATGAAAGCCTATCAGCGCGAATTTATTGAACTGGCACTGAAAAAACAAGTGCTGAAATTTGGCGAGTTTACGCTGAAATCCGGTCGTAAGAGCCCATATTTTTTCAATGCGGGTCTTTTTAATACCGGGCGTGATTTGGCATTGATTGGTCGTTTTTATGCTGCAGCATTACAGGATAGTGGTATCCCGTGTGATCTGCTGTTCGGGCCAGCTTATAAAGGTATCCCAATCGCAACAACAACCGCTGTAGCATTGGCGGAGCATCATGATATTGATATGCCTTATTGCTTTAACCGCAAAGAAGCGAAGGATCATGGGGAAGGCGGAACGCTGGTCGGTAGCCCACTGCAAGGCAGAGTTGTGGTGGTAGATGATGTGATAACCGCCGGAACTGCGATTCGTGAATCGATGGAAATCATCAAACAACACGGTGCAACGTTATCTGGCGTTATTTTGTGTCTGGATCGTCAGGAGCGCGGGCGTGAAACACTTTCAGCAATTCAGGAAGTTGAACGTGATTACCATTGTCAGGTCTTCTCTATCATTACTTTAAATGACTTGATCACTTATCTGCGGGAAAATCCGGAAATGCAGTCTCATTTAGAAGCTGTGGAAGCTTACCGTCGCGAGTATGGTATCTGATTGACAAGTTCTGCCGTAATAGCAGGTTAAAAAAAAATCCCTCGCCCAATGGTGGGCGGGGTGAGTAGTAGAAATAACATTCCGTATATAATATGGCTGGAATGTCATTACTGAGCGATTGGGTAGTCAACTCAGCTAGCCAAATCATGTTAACACAAATTAATGTAAAAAAACGCCTGTTATCACATTTCTATCATGAAAAGTGGTAAGCGTGATTTATTGTAATTGCGTTAATATCAAAGGCCAGCGCACTTCAAACTCTTTCGTTGGTCGATAACGAAATTCAGAGCGAACGAAGCGAGAGAGCATTCCTTCACAAAAAGCCAGCAATTGTGATGCCAGTACGGTTTCATCATAACTGAAACCCTGACCATCCCGTATTCTCTTCTCTTTTAAGATCTGGCGAAGCTGTGCTTCAATGCGTTCAAACAGCTGGTTAATGCGACTTTGTAGCTTGTCCTGCTCAAACATCAGGGCATGGCCTGTCATGATACGGGTCAGCCCCGGGTTTTTTTCTGCAAAGCCTAAGATCAGCATCAGGATTAACCGGAGTCGGGGAATAGTCTCTTTTTCATCCTGTAGGATGAGATTGATACGTGAAATCAAAGAGTCTTCAATGAACTCGATCAGGCTGTCAAACATCCGGGTTTTGCTTGGAAAATGACGATAAAGTGCGGCTTCAGAAACACCGACGTTGGCGGCAAGTTTTGCTGTGGTAATACGCTGGCTACCATCGCTGGATTCAAGCATATGTGCCAGTGCCTGCAAGATTTCTTCACGTCTGTTTTTCTTTTTTGTACGTTCTATTTCTGCCATGTCTGGTAATACCCCTGCTAAGACAGCAAAATATCTATACCTTTCGCCTTTCAAGCTGCCTCTCACCGGAGGCCAGCCTTTGGCTGGGCAAATTCGTTCCCGACGAATTTGTCATTCCCTTGCCGCCGCGATGCAACTTGAAATCCATTGGGTATAAATCGCAACTCAAAACTGATTGGGTATACATTTTGCCCATGCAAAGATGGGCAAAAATATAAAAGTAGTTTGATGGTATCAGGCGTTAGGAAAATTATTGACGACCGGAATGACCAAAACCACCACTGCCACGTTCACTGCTTTCAAAATCTTCTACCAAGTTAAACTCAGCCTGAACAACGGGCACAATCACCATTTGTGCAATGCGTTCTCCCGGTTCAATGACGAAGGTTTTATCTCCGCGGTTCCAGACAGAAACCATCAGTTGACCTTGATAGTCAGAGTCAATCAGCCCGACCAGATTACCCAGTACTACCCCGTGTTTATGGCCCAGACCAGAGCGGGGGAGGATGACAGCAGCGAGTTGTTCATCCGCGATATGGATAGCCAGCCCCGTGGGAAGAAGTTCGGTCTGACCGGGAGCCAGTTCCACTGCATTATCCAGACAAGCACGTAAATCTAAACCCGCAGAACCAGGAGTAGCGTAAGTTGGTAAAGGAAATTCTTGTCCGATGCGGGGATCAAGGATTTTAACGTCGATTTTTTTCATCATAGCGTTTGAATATCTCGTCTAATAAGCGGTGGCTGAGTTGTAATTTACCACTGTGCGGTAAATTAATGCTGCCATCATGCCAGAACAGCTGTAATGCGTTGGTATCACTGTTAAAGCCGTGTTCAGCCAGCGATACATCGTTCGCGCAAATCAGGTCCAGATTCTTCTGCCTGAGTTTTCCGCGGGCGTATTCTTCCACATTCCGGGTTTCGGCTGCAAATCCAACGACAAAGGGGCGATGTTTTTCCATTGCCGCAACACTCGCTACGATGTCAGGATTTTTGACTAATGTATAGGTGATTTCATCACCCTGTTTCTTGAGTTTTTCGGTTGCAGTCTGCTTGAAGCGATAATCAGAGACGGCAGCACAGCCGATGAAAATATGCTGTGAAGCAGCGGTTTCCTGTACTTGTTTGTACATTTCCAGTGCGCTGGTGACATCAATACGTTTGACGTTCAGAGGCGTAGGTAAATTAACAGGTCCGGTAATCAACGTGACTTCCGCACCACGCTCCGCCGCTGCCTGAGCGATAGAAAATCCCATTTTTCCGGAACTATGATTAGTAATAAAACGGACAGGATCTAATGCCTCACGAGTCGGGCCGGCAGTAATTGTGATTTGAAGGCCCATCAAATCTCTGACAGGGTTTAAGTGCTGGGTTGCCCGCTCGACAATCTCCATCGGTTCAATCATTCTTCCCGGCCCTACATCACCACAGGCCTGACTGCCTTCATCCGGGCCCCAAATCAGCACATTACGCCCTCTTAGTATGTTGAGGTTATGCTGAGTGGCTTGGGCGCGGTACATTTGCTGGTTCATTGCAGGAACAACTGCCAGAGGTGCTGCTGAAGCCAGGCAAATAGTCGTTACTAAATCGTTTGCCATACCAGCACTTAAACGGGCCAGCAGATCGGCGGTAGCAGGGGCAAGAATGATCAAGTCAGCCCATTTCGCCAGTTCAATATGCCCCATAGCCGCTTCTGCCGCTGGGTCTAAAAGATCATCAGAAACCGGATGGCCTGAGACGGCCTGTAATGTCAGAGGAGTAATAAAAGCTTCTGCTGCTGGTGTCATCACTACGCGTACTTGTGCGCCGCGATCGCGTAAACGACGTACCAGCTCCGCTGTTTTATAAGCAGCAATACCGCCACTGATACCGAGCACAATCTGTTTACCAGAAAGATGCTTACCAGAAAGTTCGTTGCCGGAAAGTCCTGCCATTCTGATTGTCCACCTGTAAGTTACGATTACCAAGATTCTATCATAAGAAAATAAGGTACTGAGAATATGGCGTTGAGAACGCCTCTGTTTTGTTATGACTAAATGACAAGTTTGCGAAGCGTTACGCAAAGCATAAGAATGGCTCTGGCGGTCGTTTTTTCATCATGAGATATTAGCGATGTGAGTATCAGCAGTATGCGCCATGATGGCTGTTCACCAGACATAGGATAAGTAAAAGGGGGAGCGAATGGATATCACGATGGTGGAAAAAAGCGATGAAGTGAATTCAGATCTCGCTCCCCGGGAGAAACTGCTGGCATATGGTGCGGTTGCTCTGACGGATGCAGAGCTGTTAGCGATATTTTTACGCACAGGAGCCAGAGGTGTGCCTGTTGTACAAATGGCAGAGCATTTATTGCAATCATTCGGTTCCCTGTATCATCTGCTTTCAGCTGATTATGCTGATTTTTGCTCACATAAAGGCATGGGATTATGCAAGTACGTGCAGTTACAGGCAGTTTCTGAATTGGCAAAGCGTTTCTTCTCCAGCCAATTTATCCATGAAGATGTGATGAGCAGCCCGGTGGCAACCCAAAATTATTTGCAGGATTTATTATCCTGGCAGGATCGGGAGATTTTTGTCGTCCTGTTTTTGACAAATCAGCATAAAGTCATTTGTCATGATGAAATGTTTAAAGGAACGATAAACAAAGTTGAAGTCCACCCGCGTGAAATTGTAAAACAGGCAGTTAAAGTAAATGCTGCATCAATTATCTTGGCCCATAATCATCCTTCCGGTAACCCGGAGCCCAGTCTGGCGGACAAACTGGTAACAGAAAAAATCATTGAGGCTTGTGATTTAATCGGGGTTAAAGTTTTAGATCATATTGTTATTGGCAAACAATATTGTGTTTCATTTGTAGAAAGAGGCTGGATTTAATACGGTTTTTGCATGAAGCGATCAGATCTTAGCTGTTCGGGACTTGAGCATCGGCGAATGAGGGCGTATACTACGCCACCTTTGAGGATCTTGGGCCTGGCGAGAAGAGCCTATCTCAGTGAATTTTTTGCTGAGAGATTGTGAGTCTTTTCAGCAACGTTTTTTATCAGTAAAGAAAATTTGCTGAGATGGGCTCCTAAGCCTGACGAGGCGGCCATACCCAATACAAAGCTCGAGCTGAATTGATTTTTGGAGAATAGACATGTCCCGAGTCTGCCAAGTTACTGGCAAGCGTCCTGTGAGTGGTAACAACCGCTCTCACGCATTAAATGCGACCAAGCGTCGTTTTCTGCCTAACCTGCACTCTCACCGTTTCTGGGTTGAGTCTGAGAAGCGTTTTGTAACTCTGCGTGTAACTGCTAAAGGTATGCGTGTGATCGACAAAAAGGGTATCGATACAGTTCTTGCTGAACTGCGTGCCCGCGGTGAGAAATACTAAGGAGCTGAAAAATGGCTAAAGGTATTCGCGATAAAATTAAGCTGGTTTCTTCTGCTGGTACTGGTCACTTCTATACCACTACGAAGAACAAGCGTACTATGCCTGAAAAACTGGAAATGAAAAAGTTTGATCCAGTTGTTCGTCAGCATGTAATGTACAAAGAAGCTAAAATTAAATAATTTTAGTGGATTGAAAAAGCCCAGCAAATTGCTGGGCTTTTTTATGCCTGATGCAATTGAAACCTTCATATATTTAGACGGATACGGTTACTCGTGAACGTAAACAGTCGTTCAGTTATACTACGTTTTTTTGATATATGAATCGTCAGGCATGACTCTGAAAATGACTAGAAAAACCTTAAATATCTTACACACAGAATCATCATGTGGTTGGGGAGGGCAGGAGATTCGTATTCTGACGGAATCTCAGGGTATGATGCGCCGTGGACATCATGTGGTTATCATTTGCTGTCCTACTTCTACACTTTATCGTGAGGCTCACCATTATGGTGTTCCTGTTGTGGCATTGCCGATTGAAAAAAAACGCTTCTCATGTTTTACAGCAATGCGTCGTTGGTTAAAGGCGGAAGGCCAACGGTTTGATGTCATTAACACCCACAGTTCGACCGATTCCTGGCTGGTAGCTGCGGCGAGTGCCACATTAAAGGGCATGCCCCCGATAGTCCGGACCCGACATGTTTCCACCAATGTTTCAACTTCCATAGCGACCCGCTGGCTTTATTTGCAGTCTAGCCGCCATATCGTGACGACTGGAGAAAAGTTGCGCCAGTCTCTGCACACAAACAATCGTTACCCTTTACCCCACATGACATCTGTCCCAACCGGCATTGATCTGACCCGTTTTCATCCTGAAAATAAACAGGATTGCCGTCAACGTATTGGAATTGCAGATAAACCGACAATTGGGATTGTGGCAACAATGCGCACTTGGAAGGGGCACCGCTATCTGTTGGATAGCTGGAAAGCACTCCATCAACGTTATCCGGAGTGGCAATTACTGTTTGTTGGCGACGGGCCACAGCGAAAAAATCTTGAACCATGGGTTAAGCAGGAAGGCCTGACGGATAGTGTTATCTTTCTTGGCAATCGGCAGGATGTACCGGACTGTTTAAACTCAATGGATATTTTTGCATTGCCTTCTTTTGGTAACGAAGGAGTACCGCAAGGTATTATGCAGGCAATGGCCTGTGGTTTACCGGTCATATCGACATCGGTTGGCGCGATTTCTGAGGCTGTGATTGATGGTGAAACTGGCTATATTATCGAGCCTAAGTGTGTCGAACAATTAACGAATCAGTTAGAATTGCTAATAAGAAATGCAGAACTACGTTTACAGATGGGAGATGCTTCACTGAAACGAGCAATATCTGAATTTGGTATGGATAATATGCTGGATAAAATGGAGTCTATATTTATTACCAGTGGCAGAAAATAGTAATTTATGCTCTTATCATTGCTTTATCAAATACAGCATGAATTATTATATTAAAGCAAAATTGATAGTTAGTATTTACCAATACATATTAAATAACCTTGACCTAAGCCCTTTTAAGAAACCATCTCTAATGGATGATTTTGTAATTCATTGGTTAAATTAATAGCTACTTTTTTAAAAGAAAAAGTAAAGTGGAGAGGATGATTTTCCTGTTATGGTTATAATTTGGCATAGCAGGCGAAAAATAAGTGAACAAAGGATAATAAAAACGATGAAAATAGGGTTTATTGATGTCACTGTGACGATGTCCTATGGTGGTATTCAGACCGCAGTTTGGGAGCTGGCGAAGGCGTTGACTGACGCAGGGCATGAGATCCATATTTTCGGAGGTATAGGGGATATTAAACCAGAATTGGGCAATCGACATATTCGGGTCCATACTTTCCCATTTATTCCCAGAGAACGTGTAATCAATATCGGTCGTCGTTTCCAGCGAATTGTTGAACGTTACTCGTTTGCCCGCCATGCCCGTGAGGCGGTGATTGCTGAAAATTTTGACTGGGTCATACTGACGAAACCTTTTGATTTTTTCTGGCCCAGAATGATGCCAACTCATTCCCGTACTAAGT
Organism: Xenorhabdus sp. KJ12.1; assembly: GCF_963876495.1. NCBI lineage: Bacteria > Pseudomonadati > Pseudomonadota > Gammaproteobacteria > Enterobacterales > Morganellaceae > Xenorhabdus > Xenorhabdus sp. KJ12.1. The sequence goes on along the minus strand of NZ_CAWNQH010000035.1, from coordinate 27,183 downwards.
TTTGTTATATGAGCGGGGGAACCAGCTTTTTTAAAGGTGATCGGCTGTTAGGGAAAAAAATATCAGCTTGGGCCGCCTGTAGCCATTTTAATGGTTGGCAGATTCAGCATCATTTCAAACAATTTCCAAATGTTATCTACAATGGAGTAGATATTGATAAATTTAAACCCGCTCATTCTGATATCAGGAGCAAGCTGGGGATCCATGAAAATACGTTTTTGCTGACTTTTGCTGGCCGTTTAGTGGGCTGGAAAGGTATGAAAGTTGCTATCAAAGCAATGGCCTTGCTGCGAGATAAGGATGTTAAATTATTAATTATTGGCGCAGGTGAAGAACTAAAGCAACTTGAAAGAAAAGTTGCTGAGTTAAGATTAGAACAATCAGTGATTTTCCATCCTCCTGTTAGCCATGACCAATTACCTGAGTTTTATGCCGCAGGGGATGCTGGGATATTTCCGAGTATTGGCGATGAAGCATTCGGTATTACTATTGCAGAGGCAATGGCATGCGGACGTCCTGTTATTGCCAGTTATATCGGTGGAATACCTGAAGTGGTGGGAAATGAAAACCAGTCTGGTATTCTGGTCGCACCGGGTAGTGAGACGGCTATTGCCGGAGCCGTTAATCATCTCCTTTCTTTACCGGATAGAGGAAAAGATATGGGGAAACGTGCTCGTCAAAGAATAGAAACCCTGTATACCTGGGAGCATTCTGCAAACCGTTTATTAGACACTATAAAAAAATAATGAAGATTGCTTATATTGACCCTTACCCTGTACCTGATTTTCGAGTTGCTTCACTGCAAATTTTGCAGAATGTGGATGCTTTTGCTCGTCAGGGGCATGAGGTTTGTTTGATTACACCTGCTGGCCAAAATGATGTCGAGGAGATCCTCGGCAGAAAATTACCTTCCTCTGTTGAATTAATTGCTTTGCGTGATATGCGCCGTAGATGGTATTTTCCTGTCAACACGCAAAAATTATTTTATTTTCAGGTTTCCTGTTGGTTGCGAAAACATAAGATAGATGCCATTTTTACTCGCAATATTAAGATGGCTAATTATCTGTTGCACAAACACCCTGATATTCCTCACTTCTTTGAAAGCCATGAAATTTTTTCTCAGTCCTTTAAAGAATCTCATGGTATTAGTACTTATGTTAATAAGCGCAAATACTCTAAACTAAGAAAAATTGAGCAGCACGTTTATCAGCGTGCCAGAGCTGTTTTTGTGCTGACTTCACTACTGCGTGATGACATTTATACAGAATATTGTGTAAAAACGCCGATTATTGTTGCACCTGATGGTGTTGATCTATTGGCAGTTGAAGAAACAAAAATGGCCTCTTCTGGTAAGCAATACCAGAAAGGAGAAACAACACAGGTATTGTATCTGGGTAGTTTGCACCGCTGGAAAGGTGTACCGACTGCCATGAAATCGATGCGTTACCTAAATAATGCGGTATTGAATATAGCTGGCGGAAATAATGAGCAGATTGAGCAGCTAAAATTTGTAGCACAGCAGATTGGTGTCAGTGACAGAGTCAATTTTATGGGGTTTATCCATCCTAAAGATCGTTTTCAAGTCATTGCAGATAATGATATTTGCATCCTGCCATTGACAAAAACCAGCATTGGTAGCCGTTATACTTCCCCCCTTAAACTTTTTGAATATATGGCAATGGGAAAACCCATTGTTATTTCTGATTTTCCTTCCATTCGTGATGCTGTTGATGAGAAGTCAGTGAGTTTTGCCCACAGTGAAAACGCAGAAAGTTTTGCGCAACAAATTCAATTATTAATTGATAACCCGGCTGAAATAGAGCTCAAAACGGAACACTCCCAGAGATTGGTTGAGGAGCATTTTAATTGGGATCAACGTGCAAAATTAATTATGCAGGAGATAGAGAAAAATCTTTCTTGAGTATAATCTGCTGAGATAGGTGCTGTAGAACGTTTATCCAAGGAGTAAATATGCCGGAGCTACCAGAGGTTGAAACCAGTCGCAGGGGAATTGAGCCACATTTAGCCGGAAATGTGATTCATTATGTTGAAGTACGAAACTCACGTTTGCGTTGGCCTGTTTCTGAGCAGATTATGAAGTTATCGGATAAGCGTGTCATCAGCGTGCAGCGCCGGGCAAAGTATCTGCTGATAGAATTATCTGATGGATGGATTATTGTTCATCTGGGTATGTCCGGCAGTTTGCGTATTTTGCTGCATGACTCTCCTCCGGCAAAACATGATCATATCGATTTAGTGATGGCCGATGGCAAAATTCTTCGTTATACCGACCCACGGCGATTCGGTGCCTGGCTATGGAGTCAGAGTCTGGAAGAGTGCTCTGTATTGGCTCATTTAGGCCCTGAACCTCTGTCTGATTTGTTTGATGGTGAGTATCTTTATACCCTTTCCCGCAACAAGAGAACGGCAATTAAGCCCTGGATAATGGATAACAAAGTGGTTGTTGGTGTGGGTAATATTTATGCCAATGAAGCTCTGTATGTTGCTCATATTTTACCTGAACGCCCTGCGCACTCATTGACTCAGGAAGAAGCACACCTGCTGGCTGATACAATAAAGCAGATCTTGCGCCGTTCTATTGAGCAGGGAGGAACAACGCTGAAAGATTTTCTGCAATCGGATGGAAAACCAGGATATTTTGCGCAAGAGTTATTTGTTTACGGTAAGAAAGGCGAGTCTTGCCCAATGTGTGGTGAAAAAATTGACAGCATAAAATTGGGGCAAAGAAGCACATTTTTTTGTCGGCAATGCCAGCATTGATTTTACTTGGATCTGTACTTGGGGGCTCAGGTGCCCCCGGGAAGATTAATTTGCTAACTTCTTCAACATGGCTTGTGTAACCGGTTCTGGCAAGAATGATGAAACATCGCCATCATGACGGGCAACATCTTTAATCAAGGATGATGAGACAAAGGATAAATTTTGAGAAGGTAATAAGAAGACGCTTTCCAGCTCGGACATAAAATGCCGATTCATATTGGCAAGCTGCCATTCATATTCAAAATCAGAAATTGAACGAACACCACGAATTAAAATTGTCGCCTGCTGTTTTTTCGCAAAATTGGCCATCAATTCGCTGAATCCAACGACTTCAACATTATCTAAATGAGAAGTCACTTCTGTTGCCAGCGAGACGCGTTCTTCGAGAGTGAACATAGGGTTTTTTCTGTCACTGTTGGCGATCGCCAGCAAAACATGGTCAAACATATTGGCTGCACGGGTCACAATATCGAGATGACCGTAAGTTATAGGATCAAAAGTACCGGGATAAATCGCTTTTTTTTTCATTGCCTTTGATTCTCTGCTTGGGTGAGTTCCCAGAGTGCTGCATATTTATTGAATGTATATTGAGCATTGACAACAGCTAATATTAACCCCTGCTTGCCATCAAGGAAACCTGCTCTTAGCAGCCATGTTTTAAAAAATGCGCCCAGAGTATGGCCGATAATAGAAGAATACCGGGTGGTTTTACCTTGTTCGTGGCGTTGTTTGGCCCAGTCTTTCGCGTAATTCAGTTGTTTCTGCTGGAATTCCATCAGATTGCGACAAGTTAAATGGCGTAAGTCACCTTTTAATGTCACGACACGGGCACCTTGAGTATCAAGTGATTCATGAACCTGATTATCGTTATATTGATAACGTTCACGGCAATAAAGACGGGTGACTTTATCAGGATACCAGCCACTGTGCTTCATGAACCGGCTCATGAATAAGTTCAGGCGAGCACAGGCATAGACTTTATTATCGTCAGGTGCTGCCAAAACCTGTTCAATTGAAGCTCTTAATTCCGGAGTAACCCGTTCATCAGTATCAATCATGAAGATGTAATCACCGCTGGCATAGGATTGCGCAAGTTGCCGTTGGAGGCCAAAGCCCGGCCATTGTGTATTGGTGTATACCTTCGCACCCATTTCTGTAGCTATCTGGCAGGTAGCATCGGTACTGCCAGAGTCCAGAACGATAATTTCATCCGCCCAATTCACAGATAACAGGCAATCACCAATCAAATCAGCGGCATTTTTGGCAATCATCACAACGGACAGGCGTTTTCTCGCACTCATTAATGGCTCCGTGGTGGGAGGTAGGGTTCCAGTAATTTAAACAAACGTTGCAATGCGCCCTGATTTTCATGTAGTACTTCGGCGGCGTGACGACCGTAATAAAGGCGGTAGTCTTCATCTGTCAGCAGGCTATTAACAGCACTGCTTAAAGACTGGCTATCTGTCACCGTGATAAGACCATCAGCTTTATTCAGCTTGGCGCAGATATCCTTAAAATTGAATGTATGTGGACCCATTATGACGGGGATCGCATGAGCGGCTGCTTCCAGAGGGTTATGACCACCACGCTCGATTAAGCTACCACCGACAAAAGCTAAATCAGCGATACCGTATAAGAGCATCAGCTCGCCCATCGTATCTCCGATAACAACCTGAATATTTGCATCAGGTATAGCGCCGGAACTTCTCAGTACTGACTTTAGTCCCGCTTTTTGTGTTAGTTCTTCGGCCTTAGCAAAACGTTCAGGATGGCGGGGAACTAAAATTAACAGTAAATCAGGATGCTGTTTTAATAAATTTCGATGCGCATCCAGTATAATCGTTTCTTCACCTTCATGAGTACTGGTGGCTATCCATACGGGACGGTGTGCAGCCCATTGGCGACGAAGCGTAACGGCTTTGGCTGCCAGTTCTGGTGTAACAGAAATATCGAATTTCAGACTGCCTGTGACTGCCAGTTGGGTTCGTTTTAGTCCTAATTCAATAAAACGCTCACCATCTTCCTGATTTTGTGCTGCGATGAGTGTTATTTTATTTAGAATAGTTTTGATAAAACTGTTTATTTTCTGATATCCGGTAGCGGAACGTGCTGAAAGTCTGGCATTAGCAATAACCAGTGGTATTCCTCGCTGATGCAGTTGGGTAATGAGATTAGGCCATAGTTCAGTTTCCATAATAATCACCAGCTTGGGATTAATATTATCAAGGAAGCGTCCCATAGAACCGGGCAAATCATACGGTAAATAAACGTGGTTAACATCAGCCCCCAGTGCAGAAAGTACCCTTTCCGAACCGGTTGGCGTCATAGTTGTTACAGTGATGGGCAGAAAAGGATAATGGTGCCGTAATATCCTGACGAGAGGAATAGCAGCTAATGTTTCTCCGACTGAAACCGAATGGAGTAAGATTCCTCCCGGTTTCACCTTTTGGGCACAGAAACCATAGCGCTCACTCCAGCGCTTACGGTAAGCCGGAGATTTACGGCTGCGCAGTAACAGGCGCAACCAGATAATAGGTTGGATAAGGTAGAGAAGTACCTGATATAAGCGAAGCAACATTCTATCAAATTCACTGAAATAGACTGCGGCTATAGTATCACATTGGATTGAAGAAAGTGTGCAAAATGCGGATATGTTGTTCGTATTCCCCTAAAAAGATAAGGGGAACAGTTTGTTGTAAGTTTCAGCTTTTTAGATGTACAGGCATAAAGTCAGAGCCTGTTATTCTGAGAATTTAATAAATATATCTGCTACCTGATAGCTATTGGAAATGTAATGGGAAAAACAACTACTCAATACCAAAAGATTCTGCTCATTAAACTTAGGCATCATGGTGATACATTGCTCATCACCCCTGTTATTAATACTCTGAAAGAGAATTTTCCTGATGCCGAAATAGACGTTTTGCTCTACAAAGAGACGGAACCTATGTTGAGAAATTTTAGCCGAGTATCCAATATCTTTACCATAGACAGATTGTGGAAAAAGGAAGGCATAAAGTTTCTGCTCTCCCATTACTGGCGTTTGCTAAAGGCATTGAAAAATCGAAAATATGATCTCGTTATTAATTTAGCTGATCAATGGAGTAGTGCATTGGTTTCTTTATTGACAGGGTCTGCACGGCGGATAGGCTTTGATTTCCCTAAACGGCAAAATCTGCTATGGAAAGTATGCTTTACAGATCTAGTGTCTACAGAAGGAGAAGAGTCCTTACATGTTGTTGAGCAAAATTTATCAGCACTAAAGCCCCTTAATCTTTCAATTACTAATTTTGACGTTACGATGAGCTATTGTGATGAAGATAAAGAAAAAGTATTTAACCTTCTTCATACTAGTAAAATTCATCAGAAATACATCGTGATTCACCCTACATCGCGCTGGTTTTTCAAATGCTGGGATGAAGATAAGATCAGCCAAACTATAAATACATTACAGGCTGATGGCCATACAGTTGTTGTTACGTCAGGAAGGGATATCCAAGAAAAAGATATGGTTGGGCGAATTTTATCAGCCTGTTCTCAGGAAAATGTTATTTCTTTAGCTGGGCAGATAACTTTGCCTCAGTTGGGAGCCTTGATTGATCATGCGGAACTATTTATTGGTGTCGATTCTGTCCCTATGCATATGGCGGCTGCATTGAAAACACCTTGTATTGCGTTATTCGGCCCATCTAAGCTAGTCTTTTGGCGACCATGGCAAGTCAATGGGGATGTGATCTGGGCGGGAAATTACGGTAAATTACCGGATCCTGATGATATTGACACTAAAACTGATACCCGATATTTAAGCGCTATCCCAACAGATGTGGTGATTGAAACGGCCCGGAGATATTTATCATGAAATCTGTGCGTCTGGCTATTGTCCGGCAGAAATATCGCCCTGATGGTGGCGCTGAACGTTTTATTTCCAGAGCATTAGATGCATTGGATAATGAAAACCTGGAGTTAAATGTTATCACCCGATCCTGGCAAGGAGATATGAATCCAAACTGGCATGTGCATTTAGCTAACCCTTTTAAATGGGGACGTATCAGTCGTGAAAAGGGTTTTGCGGACGCAGCCAGGGCTATTTGGCATAAAGAACATTTTGATATTGTACAGAGTCATGAGCGAATAGCTGGTTGTGATATTTACCGGGCTGGTGATGGTGTACATCAGCGTTGGTTGCAACAAAGAGCAAGGATTCTGCCGAGCTGGAAAAGTAAATTGCTTTTTGCCAGCCGTTATCATCGTTATGTCATGGATGCTGAGGAAAGGATGTACTCGTCACCAGAGTTGAAGAAAGTCATTTGTAATTCTGAAATGGTCAAACAGGAAATTATGGAAGATTTTGGCCTTTCAGCAGAGAACATTTCTGTGATTTATAATGCTATCGATCAAACACAGTTTTTTCCAGCGAGAGAAGATGAGAGAATCGTACTTCGGCAACAATATTCTATTCCGGCTCAGGTTAAGTGCTTCGTATATGTTGGCTCGGGTTTTGAAAGAAAAGGTCTGAGAGCAGCAATTGAAGCGATCAGCATGACTGATGCTTATTTAATCGTAATTGGGCAGGATAAAGCATATAATAAATACAAACAGTTAGCAAATTCACTTGGTTGTCATGAACGAGTGCGGTTTTTGGGAGTCCAAAAAAAGACATTACCTTTTTACCAGATGGCAGATGGTTTATTATTACCAACATTATATGATCCTTTCCCGAATGTTATTTTAGAAGCAATGGCATGTGGTTTGCCAGTTATAACCAGTAAAACCTGCGGTGGAGCTGAGTTCGTGGAGCCTGGAGTGAATGGCTTTGTCTGTGATGCTCTGGATATTAAGGCGTTGTCAGAAGCAATTTTTTTAGTACCTTCATATCATTTGACCAGTAAGATTTCTATGTCAGCAAAAGAAAAGATAATGGCTTATACTCCTGCTTATCTGTCTCAGCAGCTTACTGCACTGTACAGTAAGGTACTTTCCCTATGAACAGGCATATCCTGTTTATTATTGATGGGTTACCAGGCGGTGGTGCTGAAAATGTTGTTGTGCGTTTGTGCCGCGGATTACAACAGAAAGGCTTTACCATCACCTTGTTATCGTTATCGGATAAATGTGAATATCCTATTCCTGATCATGTTGATTTAATTATTAATGCTGACGAATATACAGGTCCTTTTAGAAGACAGACTGAGATTTTTCGCAGAGCTAAATCTTTGGATAGAGTTTTGAAAAAAAACTTTCTTCAAAAAGGAATCCCTGAGCTGGTGATATCGAATTTGCACAAAACCGATCGCATAGTAGCCAGATCCAAAATATTGTGTGGTCTAAATGTATGGTTTTGTATTCATGGAGTATTTTCTAAGTCTTACCTCGAAAATAAAACAGGTTTAGCCCGCTGGTTTAAGAAACGTAAAATTCAGCGTGTCTATCAGGATCGTAACCTGATTTGTGTCTCTGATGCGGTTGGTTCTGATTTGAAAGAAAATCTCTCTGTTACGGCACGAAGGATGGTCACGATTTATAATCCATTCAACATTGCTGAAATTAAGTTGGATTCATTAGAAGATAATCCCTATTCTGGTCAGGATTATCTTCTCCATCTTGGGCGTTTTCACCATGTAAAACGTCATGATCGTTTGCTGGAGGCGTTTGCTAAAGCGGCTCTTCCCTGTAAATTATTAATTGCAGGTAATGGTGATGAGAAAATGACAAATGAAATCAAACAAAAAATCACCGATCTCCGTTTACAGTCCAGAGTGAAGTTAATTGGGTTTTTAGCCAATCCTTTACCTGTAATACGTGAAGCTAAAGCAGTTGTACTTAGTTCGGACAGCGAAGGATTAGGAAATGTTCTGATTGAGGCTTTGATCTGCAGTACTCCGATTGTTAGTACAAATTGTCCGGGTGGAGTTAGTGAAATAATGGTTGGAGAGTTAGAAAAATATAAATCTGAGCTTACTTCAGACTCACTGGCAGATAAAATGCGTTTGGTGTACCAGAATCCACCTATAATTACGGAAATGATGTATAAAAAGTTTGACCAGAAAGTTGTGGTTAATGAGTATTTATCATTGATAAAAAAATGAAGTTTTTATTTTATTCTTTGAGATGAGCTAATGGTTGAAAAAAGATTTAAAAAATTTCGTGAAATAAATAGAAGGAAAAACTATTTTTTCAAAAAAATAAGATTTAATTTAGCTAAAAAAATTATAGATAAGCGGAAAAAAAAAGATTTTTCCCTTGCTGGTATTAAAAAAATTCTCTTTTTAAGAGACGATAATAAAATAGGTGATATGATAGTGTCTACACCTATCTTAAAATCTTTATCTCAGAATGGATATGAACTGCATGTATTGTCAGGTCATTCTAATTACTGTGTTATAGAAAATAATCCGTATGTTGATAAAGTATATTTCTATCCTGATAAATATATAGATATAATTAAATTAGGATTGGATATGAGGAAAGAAAAATATGATCTTATTATCGATATGGGTGAGCAAATACCTGTCATCTATCTCTTATTTATAAGATTAATTAACTCTAATAATGTGATTGGATTTAATAAAGACAAGATAAATTTGTATAATAAAAATATAACTTATTTAGGATATGATTTGCATATTACAGAGAGGTATAAATCCTTAATGTATAATATTAATATTAAGGATTTTAATATGAAATATGATATTCATATTCCTGATAGCCTTAAGACTAAAGTACATGAGTTTTATTCTCAATTACCCGGGGAAACAACGGTTGTCATTAATCCATTTTCTGCAGATGAAAAGAGAGATTTGTCTAAAGAGCAATTAATTAGGATTATATCTCATCTTGAGAATTCATATGGTTCAATAAATATTATATTGATTGGTAACCCTGAGAGAATAAAGGATATTTCGTATTTAAATAATTGCTTTTTAAATCCGTTTGTTGATTTTATTAGTGCTGTGGAAATAATAAGGTATTCCGACTTGGTCATTTCACCAGATACTTCAATTGTACATGTTGCCGCTGCATATGAAAAAGATATCATTGCATTATATGGTAATGATAAGCATGGTGAATTTATCAATAATTATGTCTGGGGGCCGGGAAATAAGAATGCTATTCAATTAGTTCAGGAAAAAGCTAATAGTAAAATTAGTGAAATTCCCACAGAGAGCATTTTAGAAAAGATTGACGTTTTTTTATCTTCATTGGAGAATAAAAATAACCACTAAAAAATAGAGGTTGAAATATTACCTATGGTAGATATAAATAAACTATAATAAGGTGCATTTCTCATGAGTAAGCCAGCATTTATTATCACAATTGATACTGAAGGTGATAACCTTTGGGTGAATAATGACCAGATTTATACTAAAAATACACGATACTTACCTAGGTTTCAGAATCTTTGTGAGCGTTTTGAGTTTAAACCTGTTTGGTTAACTAATTACGAAATGGCAATGGATGATAGCTATATCGAATTTGCTAAAGATGTCATTGCCAGAAATGCAGGAGAGATCGGTATGCATCTGCATGCCTGGAACAATCCTCCGATTATACCCCTGACTGATGATGATATGCATTATAAGCCGTATCTGATCGAGTATCCGAAAGATCAGATCAAGGCGAAAATAGAATTGATGACAAATCTGCTCGAAGAAAAACTTCAGACTAAAATGGTGAGTCATCGTGCGGGACGCTGGGCATTTAACGAATATTATGCGCAATTACTGGTTGAATATGGTTATCAGGTAGATTGCTCTGTTACACCTAAAGTTAACTGGCGTTTTACTAAAGGTGATCCTAATGGAAATGGAGGAACAGATTATAGCCATTTTCCGTCTCATGCTTATTTTATGGATTTGCAAGATATTTCTAAAGAAGGGGGTTCTTCTTTATTGCAAGTACCAATGAGTATCCAGTATAAACACTCTCCGTTTATGACTTTTATTAAGCAAAAATACGATGCTCTCAGAGGGAAACAACGTTCTCCATCGGTTAATTGGTTGCGCCCAAAAGGCGGTAATCTGGAACAGATGAAAACTGTTGTCCAGCAAACATTGGCATCTGGTAGTGATTATGTTGAATTTATGTTGCACTCATCAGAATTTATGCCTGGAGGAAGTCCAACATTTAAAGATGCTGAGCAAATAGAGTTACTTTATCAAGATTTGGAAGGATTATTTGAGTTTTTGAAACCGTTGGTTGATGGAATGTCATTGACAGAATTTTATAATTTAAAATGCAAACGTTAGTGATTTATTTTTTTGAGTAGCAATATATTCAATTAACTACTTTTTAAATATGTAATTATATGTTTTTAGTATTATACTATAATATTTCCTTATTTTTTATAAGGAATTAATATATTAAGGTTTTCTATGTCTACAAAAAAAATAATGATTGTTGGTTTTGAACTTAGTGGGTTAGGGGGTACAGAAACAGTATGTAAAAAATTTTACCATTTATTGAGTGGTATTTCATACACAACATTTGTTTTTTTAAAACAGGATAATACAAAAAATAGCCATGATTGGCTTGGAAACATAAAATACACTACATTAGTCTGTCATCAAAAAAATACACCTTTACGTAGGTTTATATTTTCATATAAGCTATCTAAAATAATTAAAAATAAAAATCCAGATATAATAATATCAATTGATAGTATTAGTTGTTATATTTCTAATCTGGCTAAAAAGTTATCTTTTAAAGATATAAAAACATTCTCATGGATACATTTGTCGCTATTTACTGCATATAAAGCCAAGTTTTCTCTAAAAGCAGAAAATCATTTATCTATTAGTAATGGGAATACACAATATTTTATTGAACATGGTGTTAAAAAAGAAAAAATACACACTGTATTTAATCCATTTGAAAGAAAAAAAACAATAATATCAAGACCTAATGGTGTGGCTAAATTTATCTTTATAGGAAGAGTTCTTGCAAAAGAAGGTAAAAATTTACAAGAAATGTTTAATGCATTATCCATGGTTGTGGGGAGTTGGGAGTTACATATAATTGGTACTGGAAATGATTCTGATGTAAATTATTTAAAAAAATTAGCTAATGATATAAAGATTTCTGATAATATATTTTGGCATGGATGGATTAAAGATCCTTGGGAATTTGTACAAAAAAATATTGTTGAAGTATCATCATTACTCTTAACATCAACAAATGAAGGGTTTCCTATGGTATTAGGAGAAGCTATTTCTTATGGTGTTTATTGTGTTAGTTCTGATTGTCAGACAGGGACAACAGATATTATTAAACAGTATAAAAATGGAGAACTATATCCGTTAGGAGATATTAAAGCATTGTCTTATATACTACAGAGTATTATTTCTAAAAAAGAACTTCCAGAATACAATGAGATAAAAAATACAATAAATGATATTTATGATGAAGAATATATTATGAAAATAAAGTTAGCGTTAGGGATTTTTAATCGTTAACATAATAAATATTATAGTTATTTTTTTTGATATTTTAGGTGTGGTTTTATTAACTGCACTACTTTTGCACAAGATATATATATTGTTATATATAAAACTATCACTATTTATATGGTGTTATAAGTTTGTTTAGAATGCTTTTTATTTATTGTATACTATATACCTTTTCATAATAGTGAGAGTATCAGCATGCGGTGTTCCTTACCCCGCGTGTCACGCGGGGTAAGGAGTACTCCTATCATTTTGAAAAGCTATTTAGGCGTAATGATGGTGATTTAATATAAATCATATAGTGAATTATTTTAAAAATAATTATACGATTTTGCTATTTACGGATTTCATATGAGAAAAATAAGTACAATTATTTCAGGATGGAAAAAATGCAATTTTGAGCAATACAAAGAAGCTCATTCTCTTTTCGGTGGTTGTGTCTTAACACATCCTAATATTGTCTCTTTTTTGAATAAGCATATTTCAGATAATCACCTCTCTTTCTATATTAAAGAAAAACAAAATTCCATTCATGGAGCTTATTTTTCTGCTAAAAAAACAAAATTAGTAGAAAAAATACACGGTGAGTATCCGTTACCGATAGATGAAGTTATATTTCCTATCGAAGCAGATAAAAAATTATTCTTACCGATAAAATCAAAGAGGCTTTCTCCTCTACATAAGAATAATGCCCGTAACGCCAGCTATAAAGCGCCTTTTAGCAAGCGTCAAATCTGCTTGATTAAAGATAATTTTTCTTACAAAACTCGCCGCAATCGTAAAAATGAGATAAACAGATTTACCCGTGCAGGTGGAGAGATTTGTTCTTCAACTGAATTCAGTGCGGAAAAATTGGTTGATATTTACATCGATCTGTATCAAAAACGCTGGAATTATCATCATTCTTCAGAAGAGCGTCAGCGTTTGCTTGAAATATATACGGAACTCAGGGAGCATATTTTTGGGTATGTATTACTCATTAATGGAACGCCATGTGCGTATGATTTTGTATTACGTGCGGATAGCCCGAAATGGATCTCCTTTGATGCCATTAATGGAGGATACGATCCTGAGTATGCACATCTCAGCGTTGGAAGCATTTTGATGTGGGTTAATATCCAGGAAGCAAAAGCATTATGTCAGGCAGTAGACAAAACGATGCGTTACTCACTGGGTAACCCTACTCTTGAGTATAAAAACCGTTGGTGTGAGACATTCCCGTTAGGAAAGATCCTTTTTTAGCACATTCTGCAAGAACAGCATAATCTCTGATGGTTTAATACTCTTCATCGTATTATCTTTTGACTTCAGAGAATGCTGTTCTTTCCCATAGCCGCCAATCAAACCCGGGTCTGTTGGTCCGAACAGTGTAATATTCGGACGATCAAGTGCTGCGGTAAGATGACTCAATCCGGTATCAACAGAAACAACAACTTTCGCGCCGGCAATAACTCGTGCAACTTCTGCTAATGTTAGTTTTGGCAATACTTCAACATGGGAAAAACCTTCTGCCAGACGTAATGCTCGCTGGTGTTCATGCTCTGCTCCCCAAGGAAGTTTGATTTTCAGACCAGTAGGCTGAATTTCTGCAATAAGCTGCCGCCAGTGCTCTTCCGGCCAATGTTTTTCATCACGAGTCGTCGCGTGCAGGAATACAAGATAACTGCTTTTACTTTCCGTTTGCTGATTCAGAAAATGGCGGGCAATAGCGTAATCACCAGAATCTGCCGGTTTTTGATAACCCAGACTATCTGCAAACAATTTACGTATGCGCTCTACAGCATGTTGTTGCTTGCTCACTGAGTGACGCTGATCGTAGAAAAAACTGGCAAGTGGTTCACGAATGTTTTTTCTATCATAGCCATGTTTTGTGCCTTGCGCCAATCGCGTCACGAAAAAAGCACTTTTTAACAGGCCCTGGGCATCAATAATTGCATCATATTGTTGTTGCTGTAACTGCTCTCTGAAACGTGCCCGTTCTTCACGGATATCTTTCCTGAACCAGTTTTTTCTCCAACGACGAATAGCGACCGGAATAACAGTTTCAACTGCATTGTGCCATGTGGGAATTTGAGCAAAGCCTTCTTCAACGACCCAATCAAATTTAATATTCGGTATGTGTTTTTTGGCATCGGTTAATGCGGGCAAGGTATGTAACACATCACCCATTGAAGAGGTTTTTACCAGTAAAACACGCATTAACGCAGATTCTCCGCCTGTAAGAGTTTTTCCAATGAGGCCAAAACCCGCTCTGGCTGAATATCAATAAGACTCTGATGATAGCCACCATCACTGTCACCTTTTCTGATTTTATGGTAGCCGGTAATCAGGCGGATCACTTCCGCTTTATCTGACAGCGGAGGAGTGAAATCAGGGCTGCTTGGACCATATAGTGCCACCAGCGGACGGTTCAGGGCTGCCGCGACATGCATTAAGCCAGAGTCATTGGTAACAATAGCATCACAGGCTGCGATAATATTCACCGCTTGTTCAAGGGAAGTCTTGCCTGCAAGGTTTAGGCACTGTTTGCGGGCGTCTTCACTCAAAAGTGCGCGGATATCTTCACCGGCTTCATTGTCTTTAGCGGAGCCAAATAGCAGTATCTGATAGCCCTTTTGGGTGATCAGCTGTTCGGCAAGTGTGGCGTAATGATAATGCGGCCAGCGTTTCGCCGGGCCAAATTCTGCACCGGGACAAAAACCGATAACGGGGCGATGATCGTCGATATTAAACGCGGCGGTTGATTCTGCAACATCTTGCTCACTGACAGCCAATTGAGGCCATAACAGAGGATGAGAAAGATCTTCAGCACTGCGTACCGTTTTCCCGTCATATGCAAGCGCCACATAGCGCTGAACCATAAGCGGAAAAGCACTTTTATCCAGAGTGCGGATATCATTCAGCAAACCATAGCGCATTTCACCACGCCAGCCTGTACGCAAAGGGATATTGGCGAAGAAAGGCACCAAAGCAGATTTAAACGAATTAGGGAGGATGTATGCGTGATCATATTTACGTTCACGCAGTGCTACCCCAAGACGGCGGCGCTCACCGAGGGCAAGTGCTCCGTGCCCCAGAGGCATTGCCAGAGCTTGATTAACCTCCGGCATTTTTGCCAGTAATGGACGACACCATTCCGGTGCCATCACATCAATTTCTGCATTTGGGTACAAAGCCTTCAAGGTACGGTAGAGGCTTTGTGACATCATCATATCACCCACCCATGATGGGCCGATCACCAATATCTTCATAAAGGTCGATTAATTATCCTGATTAAGCCATTGCATATATTCGGTAACACCTTCAGGAACGGTTTTGAATGACTCGTCATAACCCGCAGCCCGAAGTTTTGTCAGATCAGCTTGAGTGAAGCTCTGATAACGGCCTTTTAATTTTTCCGGAAATTCAATGTATTCCACGGCTGGAGACTTTTCTTTATGGAACCCGGTAACAGCGTCAGCAACAGCTTGGAAAGATTCGGCACGTCCAGTTCCGCAGTTAAAAATGCCAGAAACGCTGTTCTTCCAGAACCACAGATTCACCGCCGCAACATCACCCACATAAATAAAATCCCGGCGGAAATGCTCGCTGCCTGCAAATAATTTCGGATTCTGGCCTTGATTAATCTGGGTATTTAAATGGAAGGCGACACTGGCCATGCTGCCTTTATGCCCTTCGCGCGGCCCGTAAACATTGAAATAACGGAAACCACAAATTTGAGAATCTGCATGTGGCAGAATATCACGGACATACTGATCAAACAGGAATTTTGAGTAACCATACACATTAAGAGGTTTTTCGTACTGGCGCTCTTCAATAAAATTGTCACTACGACCACCATAAGTGGCGGCAGAAGAGGCATACAGAAATGGGATCTGTCGCTCAAGACAGTAATGCAGTACATCTTTAGAGTACTGATAATTATTGTCCATCATATATTTGCCATCCCACTCTGTTGTGGAAGAACAGGCACCTTCATGGAAAATAGCATCAATATCGCCGAGATCATCACCTGCAACGATGCTGGCAATGAAATCTTCTTTATCCATATAATCTGCGATATCCAGATCAACCAGATTGGCGAATTTTGTGCCATCTTTCAGATTATCAACAACCAGAATATCTCTGTAGCCTTCGTCATTCAGTGCCTTGACAATATTGCTGCCAATAAACCCTGCGCCGCCAGTGACAATAATCATTTGGCCCACCTCTAAATAGTCAGTTCGCTTTACTTTGGTGCGTATCATATCACTTAACCCTACTGACGACAGCTGCTGATATAGGGGAATATCCTGAAATCCTGTAACATCTCAGTTTTCAGGCCGTGATCCGCTTTACAAACTTGATATTATCTCTTTCCTCTCTGTCGTCACTGGCGATATCTATAAGTAGAATACATTGTGCATTATTACTTCATTTATTCAGGTAAGCAGGAGAGAAAGATGTCAGCTTCGTTTTATCAGAAAATTAATGAGCAGTTGGAACAAACCCGCGCGGAAGGGTTGTTCAAAAATGAACGTATTATTACCTCTGCACAAGATGCAGATATTGCCGTTGCCGATGGTAACAGTGTCATTAATTTCTGTGCCAATAACTACTTAGGGTTGGCGAATCACCCTGACCTGATAGCGGCTGCAAAAGCAGGAATGGATAGCCATGGTTTTGGCATGGCATCTGTCCGTTTCATTTGTGGTACGCAGGATTCCCACAAAGAATTAGAAAATAAAATCGCTGAATTTTTAGGCTTTGAAGATGCCATTCTGTACTCTTCATGTTTTGATGCAAACGGCGGTTTGTTCGAAACGTTATTCGGGCCAGAAGATGCGATTATCTCTGATGCACTGAACCATGCTTCCATCATTGATGGTATCCGTTTGTGTAAAGCAAAACGTTATCGTTATGCCAATAATAATATGCAGGAACTCAGGGCACAGCTGGAGAAAGCAAAAGCGGAAGGTGCGCAGAATATCCTGATTGCAACTGACGGTGTGTTCTCAATGGATGGTGTGATTGCCGATCTGAAATCTATCTGTGATTTGGCGGATGAATTCGGTGCACTGGTCATGGTTGATGATTCTCACGCAGTCGGGTTTGTTGGCAAACACGGTCGCGGTACTCATGAATACTGTGACGTCATGGGGCGTGTTGACATCATCACCGGTACACTCGGTAAAGCCTTGGGTGGCGCATCCGGTGGTTATACCGCCGCCCGTAAAGAGGTTGTGGAGTGGTTGCGCCAGCGTTCTCGCCCATATTTGTTCTCCAATTCTCTTGCTCCTTCCATTGTTGCCGCATCTATCAAAGTGCTGGATATGCTGAAAGATGGAGACGAACTACGCGAGCGCCTCTGGAGAAACGCCAACTTGTTCCGTGAAAAAATGACAGCAGCTGGTTTTACACTGGCTGGAGCTGATCATGCGATCATTCCTGTCATGTTAGGGGATGCAAAACTGGCGCAGGAATTTGCCGCCGAGCTGTTGAAAGAAGGTATCTATGTGATTGGCTTCTTCTACCCGGTCGTGCCGAAAGGCCAAGCGCGCATTCGTACTCAGATC
Organism: Xenorhabdus sp. KJ12.1; assembly: GCF_963876495.1. Taxonomy (NCBI): domain Bacteria; kingdom Pseudomonadati; phylum Pseudomonadota; class Gammaproteobacteria; order Enterobacterales; family Morganellaceae; genus Xenorhabdus; species Xenorhabdus sp. KJ12.1. The sequence continues at coordinate 9,404 of NZ_CAWNQH010000035.1, read as the reverse complement.
TCAGCCGCCCATACCAAAGAACAAATTGAACATGTAGTGGATGCATTTACTCGTATCGGTAAGCAATTGAATATTATTGCATAAGGTATCACTATGAAAGCGTTGTCAAAATTAAAGCCAGAAGAAGGGATTTGGATGACGGAAGTGCCCACACCGGAATTGGGCCACAATGATGTGATGATTAAAATTCGTAAAACCGCGATCTGCGGGACGGATGTGCATATCTATAATTGGGATGAGTGGTCTCAGAAAACTATTCCGGTGCCAATGGTCGTCGGGCACGAATATGTGGGAAAGGTGGTCGCAATTGGTCAGGAAGTTAAAGGCTTCAAGATTGGTGACCGCGTATCCGGAGAAGGCCATATTACTTGTGGTTATTGCCGTAATTGTCGCGGCGGGCGTACTCACTTGTGCCGCAATACAACGGGAGTCGGGGTAAACCGTCCCGGTTCATTTGCGGAATATCTGGTTATTCCGGCATTCAATGCCTTCAAAATTCCCGACAATATCTCTGACGAACTGGCTGCAATTTTTGATCCCTTTGGCAACGCTGTTCATACTGCTCTTTCCTTTGATCTGGTAGGAGAAGATGTACTGGTATCCGGTGCTGGGCCTATTGGCATCATGGCAGCGGCTGTGTGCAAACATGTTGGCGCACGTCATGTTGTTATCACAGATGTGAATGAGTATCGCCTTGAACTAGCAAGAAAAATGGGTGTCACTCGCGCCGTGAATGTCAGTAAGGAAAATCTGACGGATGTTATGTCAGAACTGGGTATGACGGAAGGCTTTGATATCGGCTTGGAAATGTCAGGAGCACCACCAGCTTTCCGTACCTTGCTCAATGCCATGAACCATGGTGGGCGTATCGCTTTATTGGGGATCCCGCCTTCTGATATGGCGATTGACTGGAATCAGGTTATTTTCAAGGGGCTGTTTATTAAAGGTATCTACGGACGGGAAATGTTCGAAACATGGTACAAAATGGCGGCATTGATTCAGTCAGGTCTGGATCTGACTCCAATTATCACTCACCAGTTCTCAATAGACGATTACCAGAAAGGTTTTGACATTATGCGTTCAGGGCAATCTGGCAAAGTTATTCTGCATTGGGATTAACTGAGAATCTCATATACAGCTTAGTAAAATAAGTTGTTAAGAACCAGAACAGGTGCTGACTGCTTTATGAGCACCTGTTTTATTCTGTGTGGTCTTCTCTTTTATTCCTGCCTTCTTTTGCGTAGTTTTATCCTTCATCGCGTCTCCCTGTTGTGACTTTATTTGGTCAGTACTATGTAGCTTTTCAAAGTGCTGTTGCAGGATATGAATGACTGCACTGGGAACTAATGTTTTTCCAACCATTTTGAGATATTGCACTCTGGATTCTGATGTTATTCCGGATTTAGTGTTGGATTTCTGAGAATTAATACACTCTTGTTCAGTCTGTTTATATGGTTGAGCGTGGTTAAGTAATTTGCTGGGAGCTACCAGCTCAATATCATCTGGTAATGTTGCCAATCCTTGCTGTAATGCACGAATCGTTGTTGGGTACGGGTGACCAATTGCGATAGCGGCTCCTTGTTTACGAGCCAGAGCAATCGCACGATTGAGTTGATACAGAGTTTCTGCTTCTGTCTGAACATTATCCAAAAAGATATTCCGACGGAGTACCTGTATAGGCGTTCCTATTGATGCCTTAGCAACCTGAGTGCTACCAATGGTTACACTATCCAGAAAATAGAGATGATATTGAGATAGAGCACCCATGACTTTTTTCATACCACTAAGATTCGAAGTCATTGCGCTGCCCATATGGTTATTCATACCAGTCGCATAGGGCACTTTCTGTATGGCGTTGCGAACAATGGCTTCAATTTCCTCTTTATTCATCGAAGGGTGCAGGGTATTTTTTTCCAACGGTTGTTTGCTAAGAGGTAACATTGGCAGGTGAATTAAAATTTCCCGCCCTTGTTTGTGGGCTTTTTGTGCCATTTCCCTGCCATGTGGCGAGTCAGGCAATACTGCGATTGAGATTGCAGATGGCATTTGTAATATTTTGTTCTCATTGTGAAGGCGGTAGCCAAAATCATCAATGACAATAGCCAAACGCGCAGCATGAGCATTCAGAGTAAATGAAAGTACAAAAAGCGGTAATACTTTCCAGAACCGAATATGCGGAAAGCGCAGCATTCCAGATAATAATAGAGTGAATGAATGTAGGCATTGTATTAATAGATGCTGCACGATGGTTTCCCTCTATTATTTTCCTAACCACGGTAACGGATTAACGGCACGTCCCTGACGGCGAATTTCAAAGTACAGTGAAGGCTGTTGTTGCCCACCACTACTTCCTACCAGAGCAATCGGCTGACCGGCACGGACTTGTTGACCAACGCTGACCAGAGCACTTTGGTTATATCCGTAAATACTCATATCTCCCTTGCCATGTTCAACCACGACAACCAGACCATAGCCTTGTAACCAGTCGGCCAGTAATACTCGCCCATCTGAAATTGCTTTGACTTCCGTCCCTTCCGCTGCCGAGATAACAATACCTTTCCAGCGTAATTCGCCCTGTATTGTTTCCCCGAAACTGTGAATAACCCGACCACGAACAGGCCAGATCGCCTGCCCAGCAGGACGGCCAAGTCCACCCGTTCGTGCCATCAACGCACGTTCATCTTCTGTTGGTTTATAGCTGGAGCCTTTTTGTTGGGCTTGTTTTTGCTTAGCCGCAACTTGTGCACGAACACGTGCAGCTTCACGCGCTTCCCGTTCCGCGCGAGCCTTCGCTTCCCGTTCTGCTTTTGCAATTTTATTACGTAGGCGAGTTTCGTTTTGCCGAAGTTCAGCCAGACTCTGTTGATCTTTTTTCAATGCGGATTCGAGAGTTGTCAGCGTGTTCTGCCGGGCTGTGCGGGCAACTTCCATTTTTTGTTTTTGTTGTTTTTGGCTGTTTAGCAACGTTTGTTGCTCATTTTGTTTGCCCTGTTGCAGTTTTTTTTGCTGATTCAGTTTATCTGTTGTTTCTTGTAGTTTAGTAATAGTCTCTTGGCGTGCCTGATTCAGGTAACTGTAATAAGCCAGTATACGTTCTTTACGCTGGGCTTCTGGGCCATTGAGCAGTAACTCTAACCCTTGATGATTTCCTTGTCGGAATGCTGCATCCAACTGGCTGGCAAGCCGTTTGCGCTGTTCTTTTTGTTGCATTTGCAGACGCTGAATATTTTTTGTCAGGGAGGTGATTTCATTCCCCAGTTTATTCAGGTGAAGCTGCGTGCTATGCAGTGAACGACCGACTTCTGAAATGGTACTCTCTTGCTCCTTGAGCTGGCTGAGGAGTTCAGTGCGTTGTTTTTGCTGTTGTTTGACACTTTTCTCTTTTTCAGCAATGTCCTGCTGAATATCTTTGAGCTGGTTTTTATTTTCTGAAATTTGATTGGCAAAGGTTCCCGAACAGAAAAAAGCAAACAGTAGGGCACAGAACAGTAAAGCACTGCTACTAAGTTGCCACTGTTTTTGCTTCTTCCGAAAGTTACCACTTTTGAAACCCTGATTATCAGCCATTTGATTCAGTACCTTTCCCCGCTCTACACTAACTATTTATAGTACTTGTCTATTATATGTCTGTTGTGTCCGATTATTTCATGTGAAATTGCCTCTGACCAGAGAGTGGACTATTTTTTTGTCTTCCCGAATCATAATCTAAATTTTAGTGAATTTAGTTCATTTATTATCGAAAATCCTCTATCTGACCAGTTTGGCATGAAATATTTTGGTGGAATATGGCAATCAAGTATTTCATGGGGATTTTTTATTTTTTCTCGAAACTCTCCGCAAAAACTGCATTAGGTTGATGCTAACTGGCTGTAATTGACACAACACACAGGTATACTCTGTTACCTTAAGATTTTTGTTATTAACTAATGGGAGTTGTTGCCCTCCATGCTGCAAGAAATCATGCAATTTATTAGCCGGAACACGATCCTGAGCCTCGTCTGGATTGCCCTGTTAGTGGCTGTTATCGTCCTGACACTAAAAAGTGTGTTCTCCAAGAGTAAAGATATCACTCGCGCACAGGTCATCCATTTCATCAATAAAGAAGATGGTATCGTTGTGGATTTACGCTCCCGTGACGATTTCCGCAGAGGGCATATCATTGGTTCTGTTAATCTGACTCCATCTGAGATTAAAGATAACAATCTGGGTGAGTTGGAAAAACACAAAAAGCAGCCTGTTATTGTTGTTTCTGCGAATGGTCTGGAATCCAAAACACCGGCAGAGAATCTGGTGAAAGCAGGATTTGAACAAGTTTATACCCTGAAAGAGGGAATTGCCGGGTGGACAGGTGAAAACTTACCATTAGCCCGTGGCAAAAAGTAACGAATGTAAATGTAGGCAGTATACTTAGTACTTACATAATCTAGGTTTAATAAGGACATACAAAAGGTAAAAATTATTATGTCAGAACAAAACAACACAGAAATGGCTTTCCAGATCCAACGCGTATACACGAAAGACATTTCTTTCGAAGCCCCTAAAGCGCCTCAAATCTTCCAAGAAGAATGGCAGCCAGAAGTTAAGCTGGATCTGGATACAGCTTCTAGTGAATTGGTTCAGGGAGTTTATGAAGTTGTTCTGCGTGTCACTGTGACGGCGACATTGGGAGAAGAAACTGCGTTCTTGTGTGAAGTTCAACAGGCTGGTATTTTCTCTGTTGATGGCATCGAAGGAACTCAATTGGCTCACTGCTTAGGTGCATACTGCCCGAATATTCTGTTCCCGTATGCCCGTGAATGCATCACCAGTCTGGTAGGCCGTGGTACTTTCCCACAATTGAATCTGGCGCCAGTTAACTTTGATGCTCTGTTCATGAATTATTTGCAGCAACAGACTGATGCCCAGTCTGATGAGGCAACACAGGAAGCCTAATGAATACTGCTTCTATGACAGTTATCGGTGCCGGTTCATACGGCACCGCTTTAGCCATTACACTGGCCCGTAATGGGCATGATGTTGTGCTCTGGGGTCATAACCCCGAACATGTTCACACTTTACAACAAGCCCGTTGTAATCAGGCATTTTTGCCGGATGTTTCTTTCCCTGATAGTTTACAGCTTGAAGCTGAACTGAAGAATGCTATTTCAGCCAGCCGGAATATCCTGATCGTGGTTCCCAGCCATGTCTTCGGCGATGTTTTACAGCAGATAAAGCCTCATCTACAACCAAACTCCCGCATTGTTTGGGCCACTAAAGGCCTTGAAGCAGAAACGGGGCGTTTATTACAGGATGTGGCTCGTGAGATATTAGGCAATGAAATTCCGTTAGCGGTGGTGTCCGGTCCAACATTTGCGAAAGAACTGGCGGCAGGTTTACCGACAGCAATTGCGGTATCTGCGACAACGTCTGAATTTGGTGAAGAACTCCAGCATCTTTTTCACTGTGGTAAAAGCTTCCGAGTATACAAAAATCCTGATTTTATCGGAGTACAGCTTGGCGGTGCAGTCAAAAACGTGATTGCTATTGGTGCCGGGATCTCCGATGGTATGGGTTTCGGCGCCAATGCCCGAACTGCATTGATAACTCGTGGTCTGGCTGAAATGAGCCGGCTTGGTGTTGCGTTGGGAGCGGATCCTTCCACATTTATGGGTATGGCAGGGTTGGGCGACTTAGTACTGACTTGTACGGATAACCAATCTCGTAACCGCCGTTTCGGTATGATGCTGGGGCAAGGCGTTAACGTTGATGCGGCACAGAGTGAAATAGGGCAGGTTGTTGAAGGTTATCGTAATACCAAAGAAGTTCGGGCACTAGCCAGACGAGTTGATGTGGAAATGCCCATTACAGAGCAAATCTACCAGATACTATATCGTCACAAAAATGTACTCGAAGCAGCTCAGGCATTATTGGGAAGAGCGACAAGGGATGAAGGAGAAGATTCCCACGGTTAAGTTACCCAAAATATCCATTATAAAAACAATCACATGAGAATGATTGATATGTCTCGAGAAGAACTAAGAGAAGTTTGGGAAAATATAAAACATGAAGCGAGAGAGCTAGCCGATTGTGAGCCTATGTTAGCCAGCTTTTTTCACGCAACATTACTTAAACATGAAAATCTTGGCAGTGCTTTAAGCTATATGCTGGCAAATAAACTAGCGACACCGATTATGCCTGCAATTGCGGTCAGAGAGGTAGTTGAAGATGCTTATGGCAGTGAGCCAGAGATGATCGAATCGGCAGCCTATGATATCAAAGCCGTCAGGTTGCGTGACCCCGCTGTAGATAAATACTCTACTCCTCTGCTTTACCTGAAAGGTTTTCATGCTCTACAGGGATATCGAATTGCACACTGGCTATGGAAGCAAGACCGCAAAGCATTGGCTGTTTACATGCAAAACCAGATTTCTGTTTCTTTTGGTGTGGATATTCATCCGGCTGCAAGAATTGGCTGCGGCATCATGCTTGATCACGCAACAGGCATTGTTATCGGTGAAACAGCGATTGTTGAAAATGATGTTTCTATCCTGCAATCGGTGACGCTTGGCGGGACTGGGAAGGCATGTGGAGATCGACACCCGAAAGTGCGTGAAGGCGTGATGATTGGTGCCGGAGCCAAGATACTCGGCAATATCGAGATTGGTCGTGGCGCGAAAATTGGTGCGGGTTCAGTAGTGTTAAGGCCTGTTCCACCACATACAACAGTGGCAGGTGTTCCAGCGAGGATTGTTGGTAAACCGGAAAGTGAGAAACCATCTCTGGATATGGACCAGCATTTTAATGGAATGAATAATGGTTTTGAGAACGGGGATGGGATTTAGGGTTCTATCTCTTTTTAGAACAAATGATTAAGAGCACTCAGCATTGTTAGGCGCTGAGTGCTGTGTTTTAATCTCGCAATAAAGCACCTTTGTAGCCAAGTTGCCGCCATGCTTCAAACACTACCACCGCCACAGTATTAGAAAGATTCATACTGCGGCTATCCGGTAGCATTGGAATTCTTATCTTCTGTTCGGGTGGCATGTTATCCAGCACATAAGGTGGCAGACCACGAGTTTCTGGCCCAAACATCAGATAATCACCATCACGGTAACTCACATTACTGTGTGTTGGAGTACCTTTTGTTGTTAAGGCAAACAGGCGAGCTCCGGAAGGAGATTGTGAATTTACTGCGCTTAATCCTTCACTTTCCAGAAATGCTTGGTAATCGTGATGTTGTTTGATATTGGCGAACTCGTGATAATCCAGTCCTGCACGGCGCAGGCGCTTGTCATCCCATGTGAAACCTAAAGGCTGGATTAAATGTAGCTGACAGCCAGTGTTGGCACACAGACGGATGATATTGCCTGTATTAGGCGGAATTTCTGGTTCGAATAGGACGATGTTTAGCATGATTTAATTAAATTGTTATAGAGGATGTAGTTGTAATTTTCTGCCATATTTATTTCTGAGGGCGCGTATTTAACCCGTTTATGGTGTTTATAATTGTCGTTTTTCGGGTCATGCTCCCAATAATTAGATGTTGTGATAAGCTTCTCACTTTTTATTAATGGTGAGATATGGCTAAAATTGATGTAATTTGTCATTACTGTCACAAAACAGAAGATGTCAAAGGACATGGCAAAGGAAGCAGTAGGCATCCTCGATATCACTGTTATGCCTGCCGTAAAATCTTTCAACTGAATTACACCTATCAAGCCTGTAAACTCGGAGTGAAAGAGCAACTAGTTGATATGGAAGAGAATAACGGTGGTATCAGAGACACCGCTCGCATTCTGAAGGTCGGTATCAACACCGTTCTTCGCACGTTAAAAAACTTGAACCAAGACAGGTAACGACACAGCCTATGGTGGGAAGTGATATCCATATTATCTGTGAAATCGACGAACAGCATGTGATAGCCCCCCTTTTTCCGCTACAAACAAGGTCATCCTGTTATCCGGTGCACTGCGTTTCGGGAGAACACATCATGAATACGATAAAAGTGGTTGGCATTGACCTTGCCAAAAACGTTTCTCAGATTTGTGTCTGGATGGCAGAAGGTTCCGTTGCCTTTAACAGAAAGATTTCACGGCAAAAATTTCTTGATGCAGTACGGGCTTTCCCTCCGACAACGCTTATTGCATAAAAGCGTGTGTGACTTCTCATCATTGGGGTAGAACACTGCAGGTAATGGGGTATACCGTCAGGCTCATCCCCACTCAGCATGTCAAAGCCTTTAGCCACCCTCAAAAGAACGATGCCAATGATGCACGCGCTATCTGTGAGGCAGCTTGTCGTCCGGGTATCCACTTTGTCCCGATCAAAACCGTGGAATAACAAGATATCAAAGCAGTGTGTAGCGCCCGACAGCTTATGGTGAAACAACGGACTGCACTTGCCAATCAGATACGGGCTTTTCTGGCTGAATTGGGACTGATTATTCCTGTGGGTATCCAGCAGCTGCGACAACATCAGCCTGATATTCTAGAAGATGAAAGCAACGTCTTGTCTTTCGCCCTACGGCATCTACTTCATACCTTGTAGGCAGCCCTGTGGACGCTGAATAAACATATTCATGTTATGGAGAAAAAAACTGAGGCTTTGTCCTCCCTGAACAAAAATGGTAACCGTCATCTCCGAACGTTAATGATCCACGGAACCCGTGCCGTGATGCGCTGTGCCCCAAAACGGAATGACCGCTTAGGCGAGTGGCTGAGAGCACTGATTACTCGATGTGGAGTTTTGAAAATAATAGTCGCCTTAGCCAACAAGTTGACCCGAATTATCTGGCTTATTCTGAAAGATAACGTGGAATTCAATATGAAGAAAGCTTTTTCTATCAATTAATTGAATAAATTGAAACAGACGCTTTAACTGAGTTTGCAAACATTGATGAAAAAACGGCCACCGTCCCTATCAGAGCCTGAGAATGACCAAGGCAATAATATGCCCGAGTAGTGATAAGGAAGCAGGGTGCGGATGACATCATGGCGCGAATAAGTGAGTTCATTATGACGCCGGATATATGGCAGCAAATCGTATCGACTCAATGCTTACATAAACGGGGGCGTCCATATATGGTCATTTATCGGTAACAAGAAGAATCAGCGCTGGCTTTGGTATGCCTGGCAGCCAAAGAAGAAGCGGATAGTGGCGCATGTATTTAGTGGCTGCAGTCAGAAAACACTGAAAAAAGTCTCTGTTCAAAATTAAATTTTACTGTACAGATGATTATGCCGTTTACAATTGCCTTCCTGTGGAACAACACCTCAGAGGCAAGAAATTCACTCAGCGTATCGAAAGAACTAACCTCACTCTACGTACTAAATAACTTTTCATAATAGTGAGACACTCGATTTACTTTCTCTGAAAGAGTCTATTTGCAGATTTTTTCAAGAATTTTTTCACATTACTGAGCAGTT
>NZ_CAWNQH010000034.1:0-491 GCF_963876495.1 Xenorhabdus sp. KJ12.1 | reverse complement strand
TTTCTCCTGTATCCGCAAAACTGCCAAGACCGCATGGGCCAGTAAAGACAGCGTAATATGCCGATACCAACTGTGCCACTGCCGCACTTCGTAATGATCGAGCCCACATTCCCCTTTGGTTTCTTCAAAGCCACTTTCAATTTCCCAGCGGTGTCCTGCTACCTGAACCAGCGTTTTCAGATCAGCCTCTTCTTTGTGCGCATACACCACATAATACGCGTGTTCTTGTTTATCATCCCGGCTACGCCGGACCAGCAGATAATGACCATAACGCCGTTCTTCTTCACTCATTTGCAAACGCCAGAGCGGGATCTGTGCCCAGTCATACCAACGCGCTCCTTTTGTTCCTAACCCCGCGGACTGTGTTTCCCAATCGTCAGGCATCAGACTGGCGGCAATCACGTCCGCCCTGATATCGTGCGGGCCTTGCCACCAAAGCCATTCATTCTTGGGGATCGCTAATACAAACGGTTGATGCCGGGACTCCAGCC
>NZ_CAWNQH010000033.1:0-492 GCF_963876495.1 Xenorhabdus sp. KJ12.1 | reverse complement strand
CTTGTCGTTTTCTTAATCTACGACCTGCATCAGAGGAGTCTTCATCGGATGCCTTTCTCGCTTTTGTGACAATGTCCTGCATCTGTTGAATTGTGTAGCAAATGGATGGGGTGTGCGTATTGCTTTCTTTATCAGCCAAATCTAGCAACCACCGCCGAAGTGCTTTGGCGACCTTTGTTCGGGAAACCATTCCAATTAAATGAGCGCCCCTCGATGAGAATAAACGTGTATTGACGTCTCGTAAGCTATTGTTTATTCCATTCATCCTCACTTTGGTCACGGTTGTCATGCTTTCTGTAAACTCATCCTTATGGCGGTTATACAAATTTAAAACCTTATTGCTGTTTGCATATCCCAACAAATCTGCCAGCGTCTCTGCTGTAAACCAAATCCTCCCGTCGCCATTATCAAAAGGGATGACTTCTTTTTCTTTAAAGACTAAGACATTCGACATCGCGTTTTACCTGCTCTATGAAATGAACCTTCGCCGAA
>NZ_CAWNQH010000032.1:0-494 GCF_963876495.1 Xenorhabdus sp. KJ12.1 | reverse complement strand
GCTGTTTGACAGGTAAGCATCGCCACTTTCCTGTAACTGGTGATGGAACAGAATACCTTCCTGTAAAGGGGATAGGGGATAGATATCCTGTACATTGGCAGCGCCATCGGGAACAGTGGCAACAATAATATCAATTTCTTCTTGTGACAGCGTCACTAAGGGTAAGAGATCAGGCGTAATGACAGTACAATCGGCAGAAATGCGATTGGGTGGTACCACAGAATCAGGTATGTTTTGCTGGGTCTGTATTGTCTGCGCCATATCTGTAAGTCGTGGTGCTGAAAAGACGCTACGTACATCCAGTGCGTATCCCCGGCAGCGCAACCGTTCAATCAGGCTGACCGTGATCAACGAATGCCCGCCCAGTTCAAAGAAATGGTCGTGACGGCCGACCTGTTCCAGCCCCAGTAACTCCTGCCAGATTTGTGCCAGCGCAATTTCTACATCACCTATCGGCGCTTCATAGTCTCGGGTGATCACTGCTGACGCATCCG
>NZ_CAWNQH010000031.1:0-517 GCF_963876495.1 Xenorhabdus sp. KJ12.1 | reverse complement strand
GTCACGTTAATCACGAATGTCCGGAGTAACATGAAATCCAAGGCATTATCTCTCTGGGATAGATTGATGTTAAGGCGGCGGTTTTTGATAGAAACCGTCATCGATCAGCTCAAGAATATTTCTCAGATAGAGCATTCAAGGCATCGCAGTCAACTCGGTTTTTTATTGGAAGTTACTGCCGGCCTTATTGCTTATACATTCCAACCTAAAAAACCGAGCTTGAATCTACGGGATAATGAGATCGCTATTTTTAAGCGAAGCTGAGGTTTATTATAAAAATGCCCGCTTAGTACTACAGCCGTAATGGCTGTGGAATAAGAGGGGTATCCCGGCGCCGATAATGACATTGTTGTGCGCGGTACTGATGTCGTCGTCGCCAGTTTGACCAAAATAAAATCTGTTCGACGGTTTCTCTGGTCTTTTTCATCAGTTTTGACAGCAGGTTACGCAGTTCCGATATGCTCAGGGCTATCAGTCCCTGCGGTGTTTTTTTTCTCCTGTATCCGCAAAACTGCCA
>NZ_CAWNQH010000030.1:0-547 GCF_963876495.1 Xenorhabdus sp. KJ12.1 | reverse complement strand
AGGTGTCTTCGGATGCGAGTTTTTGAGAGACTCATCAGTCACTGTTACACAGTGCTGAGTGTTTCAAATTTTCAGCTTGTTCCAGATTGTTAAAGAGCAAAAATTTCACAATATACTGAGATGACTCAATACATTTTGAAATGTTTTATTTAAGAGTTTTATAATGGTGGAGCTAAGCGGGATCGAACCGCTGACCTCCTGCGTGCAAGGCAGGCGCTCTCCCAGCTGAGCTATAGCCCCATCGATGTATCGTACTGCACAGCCACCTCACTTACCCCGCGATTTACACGCCGTATAAGCAAGAATTGGTAGGCCTGAGTGGACTTGAACCACCGACCTCACCCTTATCAGGGGTGCGCTCTAACCACCTGAGCTACAAGCCTATGCCGATACCGTCTCTTGTATCTTTCATCAGACAATCTGTGTGAACACTCACATTTCACCATCATAGGTTAAGGAGGTGATCCAACCGCAGGTTCCCCTACGGTTACCTTGTTACGACTTCACCCCAGTCATGAATCACAAAGTGGTAAGCGCCCTCCCGAAG
>NZ_CAWNQH010000029.1:0-562 GCF_963876495.1 Xenorhabdus sp. KJ12.1 | reverse complement strand
TGTAGAGATAATCCACATCCCGTGGCATATCCGCCAGTACGTTCATGTTATTGTTGGCCCAGTAGGTCATCCCCCGGAAGATACCGGCGATATCCCGCAGTACCGTCCATGCCTCTTCCTGTGACTGGATATACACATTGCAGGTGTGACGCGGCTCGGTGCCCCCTTTACCGTCCGGCACAGACTGATCGCAATACTGGGCAATCCGGTATAAGTCCCATTTGGCGAGACTTAAGTTTTCGGTCTTCACCCGTGAGCCAATGCTGAACCGGTCGTTGATCATCAGGTCATACAGCACCCATGCCGGGTTATCCGTCCATGCCCATTTAAACTGCCCTGACCACACACCGGAGTAACTACGGGCTTCAGGGTTATAATTATCCGGCACACGGATCACCCGCATCTTCGGCTCACAGGAAACCTGCGGAATATTACGAAACTGTTTGGCATCAAACTGAACAAACAACAACGCGGTTTCGGGGTAACTCAGCTTGGCGTCAATCACCTCGGTAATGGCTTCAATCATCATCGCATCGGCAATCCGGTTGCTGTTCTGCTTGGG
>NZ_CAWNQH010000028.1:0-569 GCF_963876495.1 Xenorhabdus sp. KJ12.1 | reverse complement strand
CTGAAATATCTTCTTCTGAGTAGAAAATTTTCAGTGATGGCTTTTTCTCTTTAAGGCAGTAAGCAATCAATCCCGTTAAAATGGTTAACAAAAAACCGGTTATACTTCGGTGACGAGAATGTTCTCATTGAGAGCCGTTTTTTAATTGTCCATTAATCGTTTCAATGATAAAACGCTTTTTAAGCATAACCTTATCCCACTCAGCCAGTGCAAGCGCTTTCATGTTGCGGCGCTTTTTCGTGATAAAGGTGATATCCGTTTTAGCTAAATCATCCGCCAATTCCTGACTCAGATATCCTTTGTCGCTGTAAAGAGAACCCGTGAGATCTTTTGATAATTCGCGTACAGGCTCCCTATCATCCACATTACCCGGGGTCACTTTAAGCGCTAAAATTTCGCCCAGATGGTTAATAATCAGGTGTAATTTGAACCCATAGAACCATCCCATTGAGGTTTTTCCGCGTTGCGCTATGCCCTGAAAGACCTTATGACGAGGAATACGGATGTTATGACAAACGCGCAAACTCGTGGAATCGATAAAAGCAATGCCTGTCGGTTTTCCTTTTAAT
>NZ_CAWNQH010000027.1:0-569 GCF_963876495.1 Xenorhabdus sp. KJ12.1 | reverse complement strand
ATTAAAAGGAAAACCGACAGGCATTGCTTTTATCGATTCCACGAGTTTGCGCGTTTGTCATAACATCCGTATTCCTCGTCATAAGGTCTTTCAGGGCATCGCGCAACGCGGAAAAACCTCAATGGGATGGTTCTATGGGTTCAAATTACACCTGATTATTAACCATCTGGGCGAAATTTTAGCGCTTAAAGTGACCCCGGGTAATGTGGATGATAGGGAGCCTGTACGCGAATTATCAAAAGATCTCACAGGTTCTCTTTACGGCGACAAAGGATATCTGAGTCAGGAATTGGCGGATGATTTAGCTAAAATGGATATCACCTTTATCACGAAAAAGCGCCGCAACATGAAAGCGCTTGCACTGGCTGAGTGGGATAAGGTTATGCTTAAAAAGCGTTTTATCATTGAAACGATTAATGGACAATTAAAAAACGGCTCTCAATGAGAACATTCTCGTCACCGAAGTATAACCGGTTTTTTGTTAACCATTTTAACGGGATTGATTGCTTACTGCCTTAAAGAGAAAAAGCCATCACTGAAAATTTTCTACTCAGAAGAAGATATTTCAG
>NZ_CAWNQH010000026.1:0-579 GCF_963876495.1 Xenorhabdus sp. KJ12.1 | reverse complement strand
GGTTATCCATCGGGACGAACTGGGTGCAGAAACGTTCAGCCACAGTGCTGTTATCACCGTCTGGGCAAAAGCCGAGGCCGTGTCCAACCGAAAGCTCCGTACAGCCGAGCAGCAACAAGTGATCGAGGTACAGCAATTTACCGTCAGACCTCGGCGTGATATCCAGCCGGGTTGGCTGATTGAACATCAGGATCGGCGGTTCACGGTACGCACCATTGACCGTAATCGTGCCGACCGCACGATAATGACCACGGAGGCCGATGTTCGTCATGATTGAACCTGAACTGAAAGCTGATTTAGAACGGATAACGGGCCTGCCGGTTTATCCGCTGATCTTGCCTTCGACGGTATTAGAGGGTGTGACCTACCAGCGTATCAGCGATCCCCGATTCACTCTCGGGCTGGTAGCCTCGCCGTTAATCGAAGCACGCTTCCAAATCAGCATTATGGTGCTGAACGATTACACCCAGGCCCTGCGGCTGGAAGCGAAAATCCGTTCTGCATGGGAATCTGTGCAGCATGGCCGACTCGGTGGTTATCCGGTGCAAACCGTTTCACGCGGACTCTTGCATCAGGAAG
>NZ_CAWNQH010000025.1:0-579 GCF_963876495.1 Xenorhabdus sp. KJ12.1 | reverse complement strand
GGTTATCCATCGGGACGAACTGGGTGCAGAAACGTTCAGCCACAGTGCTGTTATCACCGTCTGGGCAAAAGCCGAGGCCGTGTCCAACCGAAAGCTCCGCACAGCCGAGCAGCAACAGGTGATTGAGGTACAGCAATTTACCGTCAGACCCCGGCGTGATATCCAGCCGGGCTGGCTGATTGAACATCAGGATCGGCGGTTCACGGTACGCACCGTTGACCGTAATCGTGCCGATTGCACGATCCTTACCACAGAGGCCGATGTGCGTCATGATTGAACCTGCACTGAAAGCCGATTTAGAACGAATAACGGGCCTGCCGGTTTATCCGCTGATCTTGCCCTCGACAGTATTAGAGGGCGTAACCTACCAGCGCATCAGCGATCCCCGATTCACTCTCGGGCTGGTAGCCTCGCCGTTAATCGAAGCACGCTTCCAAATCAGCATTATGGTGCTGAACGATTACACCCAAGCCCTGCGGTTGGAAGCGAAAATCCGTTCTGCATGGGAATCTGTGCAGCATGGCCGACTCGGTGGTTATCCGGTGCAAACCGTTTCACGCGGACTCTTGCATCAGGAAG
>NZ_CAWNQH010000024.1:0-137051 GCF_963876495.1 Xenorhabdus sp. KJ12.1 | reverse complement strand
TTCCCGGATAATTTGCCCGGTGGCATCCCGTTCATAGCGATAGGTTTCACCGGTGGAGGCGGTGACAGAATTCAACCGGGTCAGGCGGTCATAACCAAAGCGTAATACCGTGCCATCGGGGCGGGTCACTTGATTGAGCAGGTCAAACGCGCCATAAGTGTAGTGCGTGGTACGGCCTTCACCGTCAGTTACAGCCACCACACGCCGTTCACTGTCATAGGCCAGTTGCTGTGTGGTACCATCAGGCAGTTCAACATCGGTCAGGCTACCGTTCAGACTGGCATGGTCGTTGCTGTAACGGTAGTGAGTTTGTTGTTTGAGGGCATCGGTGATTTGGCGCAAGCGCCCTAATTCATCCAGTTGCAGACCGGTGGTTTGACCATCCGGCGTCATCACTGCGGCCAGCCGCTGCTGCTCGTCGTAGGCGTAATGCCACTGACGACCATCCGGCAGCAGGCGCTGGCGTAATTCACCGTGGAGACCGTATTGGTATTCTTCTTTGTTCCCCAACGGATTAGTCAGTGCGGTCAGGTTGCCCTGTTCATCATAGTGAAATTGCCAGCGATCGCCCGTTGGCAGGACACTTTCAGTCAGTTGTCCGTGTTCGTCATAACCGTAATAAAAGGATTCGCCGGTTGGCAGTTTTACTTCGGTCAATCCTCCGTCAGGATTGTAATCAAAGGTGGTGATAGCGCCTGATGGATCAGCTTCCCAGACAATTTGGCTGTTGCGCCATTGGCGGCGGGTAATGCGCCCCAGGGGATCAACTTCGCGGATCACCAGACAGTTGTTATCGTAGTGATGCTGAGTTTCACCGCCCTCTGCATCAATATACGTGGTGATACGGGCGTTATCGTCATAGAGGAAACGGTCGTTCCAGTAGCCACTGGTGGTGGAGGTTGTGAGCACTCGGCCACGATCATCGTAAGTCAGGGTAACATCGGTCTGATCGGTATCGTGCCAGCGGATCATCCGCCCCTGTGCATCATATTCATGCCACAGGTGGTTATGCTGGAAAGCTTCGCATTCGCTCAGATAGCCTTGTGGACCATAGTGACAAGTGACCAATCGCTGCTGTTTTTTCTGTTCAAGATAATCCAGTGTTTGGAGTTGTTGATCCTGATAACCTAGAATCAGCCGGAAACCATCGGTGCGAGTGACTTCAATGAGTTGCGACTGTTTATCGTAGATAAAACGAATCGCGTTCTGACGTCGATCGGTGATCGCAGATAATTTACGGATAGATCCGACGGCATGATTGAAGTGGTAGGTAAGCTGGGACTGGCGATCGGTCAGTTTCAGTTCACCAGTTAATTCTCCCTCTAGAAGGTAATGGGGAATATGCTGATTACGGGCAAGTACCGTGTTATCCGGTGTGCTGAAATCGTAGATCACGCCGTCGGCATCGGTGAAATTTACCTTACCATTGTCTAGGTTCAACAGGCGTGACCAGTCATCTGCCCATTTAGGGCCAAATAGGCCGTTTAAGTTGGCGGTGGAGCGATAGGTACGGGTCAGGGTAATCGACAATAATCCGGGAATAGCGATAACTGGCCAGACTTGCAGGAAGTCACCGGTGGCCATATCGACAGGTTCACCGTTTACGCTACAGGTGCCATTGCAGCTGCCGTCTTTATCGGTAGATTTGTTCTCAACATGGTCTTCTTTAGCGTTTTTGGTTTTGGGAGGAGGGGTCTCTACTACCTCTGCGGATCTCCCCTCAATACGTGCACCTTTTTCTACGACTATAGCTGCTTCACTCGTGTTTGCTGCCACTGCGCCAGCTTCTGCGCCCTTCGCTACCTCACTGGCTTTTCCCACCATTGCACCTGCTTCTGCGATTTCCGCTGCCTCACTGGTTTTTGCCGCCACAGCCCCTACTTCTGCGGCTTTTGCTACCTCGCTGCTTTTTTCCACCATAGTCCCTATTTCTGCAACTTTCGCTATTTCGGTGGTTTTAGTTACTGAACCTGCAGAACTCATGCCTTTTGGACCACCGATGAGCATGGCAATCTCAAATGCTGTCCCGCCTAAACGTTGCCCGGGGGTATCCAGTGTCATCTTGTATTCATCCAGATTAAACTGGTTTGCATTCGCGCGATTGGTATCCGCTATGTTGCTTATCACTTTAGCTTTCTCTTCGGCGTCACTATTGCCAAACACTTTCCCCCAAAAAGCTAACGAATTTGCAGATTCGTCCATATCACGACTGGCATTCAGCATACCGCCCTTGACAGACATTTCAGCCAGTCCAACGACGGTATTACTGGCGGATTTAGCAATCCCTTTCTGTTGCTCAATCGGATTCCATCCTTCTAACGTTGAAAGGTCTTCGCCAGTTTCTTTTGCTTTATCCGCAGCCATATTCCCAATGGCTTTTCCTATTTTTTTTGTTGTCTCCCAGGCAGTTTGTTCTGGCTCTGCTTCTACAGCCACACTGGGGTTAGCTTCATGGGGAGCATTTTGTGAGACACCTGCCTGCCCGACAATACTGCCCAACGTGTTGCCTTCACCAGTCGGGCTGTCATCTCGTGGTTTTTGAGGTAAAGCAATATTGGGTTTGGGATGAGAGTCTTCTTCTTGTTTTTCTTCTTTTTGTTCCCATTCTTTCAGTGGATATTCCCCGTTTTTGAATTTTTCCTCAACCTTATCAGCCAGTTTTTTGTCATAGTCTAACATGAACTTTTTATCAGCCGGAGTCACTCGGGGATTATCAGCGTATTCTGCCTCGACTAAAGCGGGAAGATTTTTTTTAGTTTTTTCTAAATCAGCCAGTGAGCGAACATGGTATTCTCTGCAAAATACCGCCTCATCGCGCCCGCCGTTTATCGTAATTATGACTTCTTTATTTTCTGCCATAGCAAATTTCCTTATGCCCCATTCATCCAAAACTTATCCCCGTGGCGCAGTACCAGCTTGTTGCCGGCACGTACCGTGCGGGGGTGCTCCAGCGGATGGCATTTTCCACCGACAGTGCCACTTTTGATGCCATTTGCCACGCCCGGCTGGTCACCGAGTGTCGTGGGTACAAAACTGCGGGCAAACACCACGACCGGCATGCCATTAGCCCGTACGGTTTTTTCCGGTGCTGAACTGTCCGCCAGTTTTGCCACCACAGGATAAGGGATGGGCGGTGTGGCAGGTCCTATCGGGGTTTTGCACACGTCCGGCAACACACCGATAATCATCCAGGTGCCCGCAGTGCGAGCGATGTAATTATCAGCCATTTTTTTTCCCCTCTTCCAATGGTGCCATTTTCAGCAAGGGGGCATCCGGGTTGATTTCAAACCGGGCTTCGGCGACCCGTACAGGCAGGGAGGCTTTGAAATTCAGTCGGCAGGTCATGTGCAGTGTTCTGGCCTCGCTGTCGATAATGAGCGTATCGAGGCGCATCGGCACGGGTAACAGCACGCCGTTGTGCATGCGCAACAAAATGAACGGACGGTGTCCCGGCAGTTTGACATGCAGGTCACTGTGGGGTGTCAGGCCGCTCAGCGTGATGGCGATATCCGTGTCCGGCCAGTCAATCTGCTGGTCAGCCGGTGCGCCGTTCCAGTAACCGAAGTCAAAATCTTTCGGCAGGTAAGGGTGGCGATGCTCTAACCAGTCGGCATCGTAAGTCCCGGCCAACTGGCGACGGGGTAGCCACGGACGACCGATAAAGCCCATGCCCTGCGGTTGGCAGGCTGGTGTCTCAGGCGGTAATGTGCCAGCCAGTTGCGCTGTAAAATGCTCAGCAGTAAAAGGGGCATCTGACTGGATGATGCGCGGTGCCGGATAGCGAATGAGGTGTTTGGCATTGGCGTACCACGGAGTAATAAACCCCGTTCCCAGTGGATTGGTTTCACAAACCGCATGAGCCACCGGGGCATTTTCTCCGTCAGGATGTCGTTGGCGCTGTTCCGGAGTCAGGCGGTCACGCTCTTTGAGGTGTTTGTTTGCTTTATCGTCTGCCTGAATTTTGCACTCACCCCCGAAAGCGTAGCGATAATCCAGCGGCAGTGTGGTAAAGGTTTTTGGCTCCGTTAGTTGCCAGTGGCCGCTGGCATCACGGATAAATTCCCGCTCGCCAGTGACGGTCAGGGTTTTGTCGAGTAAGGGGTGACCCTGTTGGGTTTTGACCTGCAACCGCACGGGAAATTCAGTGCAAGGTCGGTTATCCGGCGCATAGGCTGTGCCATTAACAATCACATCACAGCGTGGCTTGAAGGGTGCAAGGTCGCTTTCCTGCAACACCTGCGAAGCATTCATCTGCCCGCGATATTCATCCTGTAAACACAGAGGCGGAGCGGGCAGCAGTTCGGCGACGTATTCCCCCTGTCCGGCAGGCATCAGTTGGTAGCCGATTTTCATGACCGCCACGTGATGCTCGGTATCTTCGACATCGAACATTTGATAGTTCATCACCGCGAAAGGGGTGAGGTTACGAAATTCCATCTCAGTCTGTCCTTGTTAGTTCAGGTCGATGTCTTTACCGGTGATTTGTACCGGGCCACTGGCCTCAAATTTGAATTCACTGCCCTGAATGGTGATTTTGCCTGAGCTGTCCATACGTAGGACGCTGGCACCGCATTTCAGCTCAATCACATCACCGGCATTGATGGACAGGGTATTACCGACCGCAATGGATTTATGGCTGCCGACTTGCTCAGTCTGGCTGGCCCCGACGGTGGTATTCATGCTGGTGCCGACAGTCAGGGCGTAGACCATGCCGATAGTTTCCGTGCTGGTCATTTTCACCATTTCATTTTTGTGCTCATTCACCTTGATGGTCTGGTTTTTCTCCACGGTTTCGCTGTGGTTCGCCAGTACATGGGTATCGCGGTTATTGAGCACTTTGGTGTTCATGTCTTTCTGTGCGTGCAAATCCAGCCGTTCACTGCCCTTAGCATCTTCAAACAGCAGTTCGTTATAGCCTTGCCCCTTGTGGGTTTTGGAGCGGAATGCCATCTGGGTTTTGCTGCCCGGTAAGCTCCCCGGCGGGATATTGCTGGCATGGTAAGTACGCCCGGTCACTATCGGTTGGTCGGGGTCACCGTGCAGGAAATCCACCACGACTTCCTGTCCGATACGCGGAATAGCGAGCATACCCCAGCCCTGACCGGCCCACGGTTGGCTGACGCGTATCCAGCAGGAGCTTTGGTCATCGCTCTTACCGTAACGGTCCCACGGAAATTGCAGACGCACGCGCCCGTACTGGTCACAGAAGATTTCTTCACCTGCCGGGCCGACCACTTTGGCAATCTGTGGGCCATCAATCATCGGTTTGGGCCGTGGAGCCGGGCGCCAGTTCTGGTTTTGGCGGATGAAGGTGAAATGACTGTTCAGTGTGGTGCCGGAGCCTGAGTTGGCGGTTTCCAGTGCCTGCGGCTGGCTGCCGCTGTGGCTGGCGGAGACGGTCTGCCATGACTGATTCAGGTCTAAGCGGGGGTGGTTATCTAGAATGAACAGTTTGCCCGGTTGCAGGGCGATGGCATTGCCGCTGCCTTGCCCGGTCTCCGCATCGCTGCGCAGCGCCTCCAGTCGGTAACGGGTGAAATCCTTGCCATGGGCCTCGTCTTTAAAACGACCGGGGTAATCATAATGCTCGTAGTACAGTTGTTGCAGGTTCTCATCCCGCATCTGCTGCTGAAATTCTGCTGGCCATGCCGGGTTCTTGAAGGTGTAATCCTTCAGCTGTACCTGAGCCGGACGGACCTGAGCGCTGCTGGTCAGGCTGCTGACCGCCGGTTCGCCCAGCGTACTGACTTCACCGGGCTGATAGGGCAGGCGTATGCCCGGTGGTACAGAGCCGCAGTCGTCGGCAAACACCAGAGTGTTGCGCCCGTTACTGCATTCGAAAAAGTAGAAAATGCCTTCTTCCGCCGTCAGCCGTTGCAGAAAATCGAAATCGCTTTCCTGATATTGGACGCAGAATTCGCGCTCCGGGTGCGGGTGGCGCAGGTTGAACACGACATCACGGATGCTGTGCTCTTTGAGGATTGTGGTGATGATATTGGCAATGTTGAGTTGCTGGAAAATGCGAGAGTTCTGCCGTAGGGTCGTGCGCCACAGGTCAGGGCGGATGCTCATCCGGTAGGTGGTCTGGTGCAGGCCGGTGTTGCCCTGTTCAAAGCGGGTGACGATGCCGGTGATGCTGCGCTGTTCGATACCGTTTTGCAGAATGGTCAGCGTTGCTGTGCGGTCCAGCACTAGCGGGAAACTAATGGCGGGAATAGCGCTTGCCAGCCCCACTTCCAGTGCAAAGGGGTGAGAGAAGTGTTCGTTCAGGCTGAAGTCGGTGACCACAAAGGTCTGTGCCGGCAATCCGCCTGCCGTCAGGGTAAACAACAGGCCACTGGGGTCAGCGCCCCCCATTGATCCCAATACCTGACCGGCTTGCTGTAACAGCTTACCTGCCGATGAATTACCCATAGCAGTCTGGGTTGTCATCCCGGCTTTTTGTCCGGCTCCATCGGCAAAACCCCCACCATTGATTAGACTACCGGCACCGGCAGCTGTATTACCGCCTGCTCCCGTCAACAGGCCTGTAGCCTGCTTCGCCATTTGTGCAGTTTGCTGTCCTTGTCCCAACAGCGCTTTTCCTTTCTTTAATGTTGTGGCGTGTTTTTTCACTGACATCTATTCTGTCTCCCTGAGATGATGGAATGTTATGCAATAGGCTGTCCCGCCTGATAACAACGCAGGCCATAACATTCGGGCACAAGAGTTAAATTTAACTCAAATTGTTTTTGATAAATTCGTCAATTAAGGATGTTATCCTTTGTTTTTCGATAAATTGAAGGGACGCTGTTATCCAAATATATCGGCGGAACTGTGATAAAAAATGGAAGGCAATAATAAATACCGGATGGGTAAAGGACAAATAAAATCAAGTGGAATAAAAACGATATCTGACAATGGCAGTGTAAAAAATTAAAATGATTGCGGTTGAAAAACAATATCTTTATATAGCGGATATGATTAGTGCATCGAACCGATTAATATCCATAAGGAAAAGGTGTTTATATTTGTAACATATTGATATTAATGAAAAAATAAAATGGTAGTTTTGATAGAATCATGATCATTTGCATTTCATGAGATAGATCACAAAAGAGCTGGTTTTAGAAATAAGAGCTGGAATCACATAATAAGACCCAGCTCTTTATTAAAAATAAAAGTTAATATTTAGGTGAGATCATACCTAAATGTAAATAGCCAAATTAATATCTGGAATATTTAGCAATATGAGAACTAAGTCATTCAGATTGCAATGTCACTTTAACTCAGGTTTTTTTTAAATATCACGTGTGTAATAATTCCGCCAACCAGCCCCCAGAATGCTGAACTGATACCCAGTAAATTTGCGCCAGATGCTGTTATTAAAAAACAGATAATTGCTGCATCTCTTGCGCTTTCATCCTTTATTGCCTGACTCAGGCTGTTGGTAAAAGTACTTAATAAGGCTAACCCAGCTAGAATTTTTATTAATGAAGCCGGAAAACCGCTAAATAGATAGAAAATGACTCCACTAAAAATCCCGGCCAGTAAATAAACAAATCCTGCGCTGATAGCGGCAATATATCGCTTATCTGGATCGGTATGGACGTCATCTCCCATACAAATAGCGGCTGTAATTGCAGCAATACAGATACTAAATCCTCCGAAAGGAGCCAGTATAATTGTCACTAATGATGTACAGATAAGTAATTGAGATGTACGGGGTGGATACCCCCCAGCTTGTAGGATGGCAATTCCCGGTGCATTTTGTGATGCCATGGTGACGATAAAAAATGGAATACCTACGCCAATCAGTGTCGTGATGTTAAATTTTGGCATGACAAATTCAGGCATGGAAAACAGGATGTCTTTGCCTGTTAAGTTTAAATCTCCATTGAAAATACAGATAATTAACCCTGCGGTAAGCGTTGAGATTATTGCGTATAATGGAAAATAACGGCGGAAGATTACGTAAATAAGCAGCATGATTCCACACAACCAAAAGTTGGATTGCAACATTGAGAAAGCATCCAAGCCGAAACGGAGTAATATTCCGGCAAGCATTGCGGCTGCGATGGAGTGTGGAATGTAGTTCATTAGCTTGGCAAATAATCCGGTGATACCGCATATCAGCATTAATGCTGATGCAAAGACAAAAATGCCAATGGCTTCATTGACTGAAGTGTGCGGGAAATGTGTTGCCAAGAGTGCAATTCCCGGTGTTGACCAAGCCGTTAGAATGGGGGTGCGGTAATAAAGTGATAATCCAATTGTTGTAATCCCCATTCCAACACCAAGCATGCCTAACCAGGCACCAATTTGTGATGGTTCAACACCAATGGTTGTCACTGCTTGGAGAATGATTGCAACTGAACTAGCATAACCAACTAATACTGCAACAAAACCTGTAACGAGAGTTGATGGGGAGAGATCCCTAAAAAATGATTGCTTAGGCATATGGTGTCACCTATCGGATGTTATAGCAGACGGTGGTGAGAATATCATCGTCCGTTATAGCATTCAATTATGTATTTATCTTTGAGAAGGCACCAATGAGTGATATCACATCTAAAATTGCCGAGACGTTTAAGTCACTAAGAGCTTCAAGAGGAGTGAGTCTCAGCCAGGCTGCTAAGCTGACTGGCGTCAGTAAAGCAATGCTTGGGCAAATTGAGCGAGGCCAGTCAAGCCCGACAGTGTCCACGTTGTGGAAAATTGCAACAGGTTTTAATGTTGCGTTTTCGACTTTTTTGGAAGGAACGGAGCCACAGCCTGCACTGCATCGGTTTAATGAATTACCGAGCTTTGAACAAAACCATTCAGGTATGAGTGTAAAACCGCTCATTCCTTTTGATGATGAATTTTTCATCGATTTATTCAAAATAGAGTTAGCGCCAGGAGCCTCAAGTGAATCTACTCCTCATGAGTCTGGTGTCGTAGAGCATGTTATTGTGCTTAATGGAGAGTTAGATCTGCGTATCAATGATGAATGGCATAAAGTTTCATCCGGTGAATCTATGCGCTTTTCTGCTGATTGCAGCCATGCTTACGCGAATTCAGGTGATGATGTTGTGGTTATCCATAATCTGATTCATTACCCTCATAAGTAACCGGAATGGATATGGCGACTTAAATCGCCATATTTTGATACTTATTTGGTGTCTGATAGTGTATTGGATGCAGGTAGTGTCACATTGGCTGCTTTTGGATGCAGTGTGTACATACCGCCATTGAAAGGGTCAACGGCCAGCCAGCCAATTAAACCACCAAAGACGAAATTCCCGCCAATATACCATCCATTCGCTTTAGCGACTAATGGCAGGGTAACAGATTGAAAATTTTCTTTTGTGAAGGTAATTTGATATGTCTTACCGCCAAAATAGTGGCCGGTTGATTTTGCCAGCATGACACTTTGTGGGGTGTTGCCACGTGTAATTTCCTGACCGGTTTCATCTTTGATTGAAAACTCTGCGCCAGAAGGTTGACTATTAATTTGGACAAGCTGAGTCTTTTCACCAACGATAGTCGCACAACCGCTGCAAAGCATCACAGCGGATAGTAATAATACACAAATTTTATTCATGAATAATCCGTAAAATAAAAACGATAATTAAATATGCGGCTGATAATACTAATAATATAAGGAGGTATGCAATAGTTTTAATCTATTTATACGGTGAATATAAAACTCAGTTTAATAGTGCTAGTTCTTTACTCAAAATATAATGTGAAAATAAATTAATCTATTTTCAGATAAATGTATAAATGAGTAATGTCAGTTGAGGTTAAAACAGCATGTTATGTCATCAGTATTTACACTGATTAAATATAATTACTAAAATATTAAGATAAAATAAATTAAGTTGTTTTGTTTATGATTTTTTATTAGGGGGGTTAAATAACCCAATAGGAAATATAATTATCTTGACAATGACTTAGTGCTAAGGATATTAATCTATGACATGACAATGTTCTAAAATTATTATTTGATCTATCTAAGATATATCTAATATAACTAATAGATTTTAAATGGCTGATAATAGCAAGGGAGAGGCCATATGAAGAGCCTGATTATAAATCAGTATTCCACCATGCATGCTTTGATGTCAGGGGTATTTGATGGAATGTTTGCAATAGCAGAAATCAGTCAAGGCGGCTCATTTGGTATTGGTTGCTCACATGCGCTCGCAGGTGAAATGATCGCACTGGATGATACCTTTTTTGAAATTCAGGGGGCAGGTAATGTACGTCGGTTTAGTGAGTATGACCAGCTTCCTTTTGCTCAGTTGACATACTTTAATCCCAGTGAGCAGTTTCCCGTTTCGGATATCAGCAAAAAAGATCTTTACTCAGAATTGTCGGCTCAGGTAAATATTGATAATATTTTTGCTGCTGTAAAAATTGAAGGAATATTTAAAAAGGTCTGGTTACGTCGGACTAATTATCAGAAAAAGCCCTATAAGACTTTTATTGAAGCGATTGTCGAACAATCAGAAGAAACATTACACAATGTTTCTGGTGTATTGGTTGGTTTTTGGACGCCTGATATTTTTCACGGTATTTCTGTTTCGGGGTTTCATATTCATTTTATCGATGATGAACGAAAAAATGGTGGTCATGTATTTGACTTTGAACTGAAAAATGGTTTGTTAAGTTATGAGCCAAAACAGAATATAAAAATTCATCTGCCAGAGAATAGTGAATATATCAATGCTGATCTCACTGTTGATGATTTGGATAACGCTATCAGGAAAGCAGAAGGTTGATTAAAAATTTATTGTTTTATTATTGAGTAATGGAGGAAAAGATCGAAACCTTTTCCTCCACTATATTGTTAATTATTCACTTTCAGCGTAGTCGTATATTCAACAGGAACCCAGTCATATTTTTGTTGATTCTGACGGAGATAACCTATTCCGGGGAAGGGTAAATGAGCGGCACCAATTAGCCATTTTTCATCTGACGCTTTTTTAAAGATCGATTTACGTGCTTCAATGGCTTTATTGTTATCTATATCAAATTCAATCGAAACTTCCGGGTGTTCCAACTGTACTGCGTAAAAATGTATCATATCCCCCAAAATCAGCATGTTGTTTTTACCTGAATTCAGCAGGTATGAAGTATGTCCCGGGGTATGACCAGAAGTCGATATTGCTTTAATACCGGGGATAATGTTCTCTCCGCTTTGAAAAGTACGCAGTGCTTTTTTAGCAACATACGGTTCGATGGCATTCAGTGTTTGAGTGATGAATGAACGATTTATTTCAGAGGCTGAAGCGATGGTTTCGGGTGCTTGCCAGAAGTTTTTTTCTTCCTCAGAAATATATAGGGTCGCATTCGGGAATACGATTTCACCACTCGGGGAGGTGATGCCACAGGCGTGGTCCGGGTGCATGTGTGTCAGTAATATTGCTTTAACCGATTCTGGCTGATAACCAGCAGCACGGATACTATTCACAATATTTCCCGCAGTAGGGCCAAAGCAATTGCTGCTACCCGCATCAATCAATACCAAACCTTCTTTGGTGTTGACAAGGTAGGCTGTGATCGCGGTTTGAATACCCTCTTTATTTTCAACTTGGAACATCCGTGTAATCAGACTTTTAATATTGTTAATATCAAGCCCTTTTAATAAAGAAGGAGAAAGATCAACATACCCATCATAAACAGCTGTCACCATTAAATCGCCGAGCATATGGTGGTAATAACCGGGCACCTGATTTACAGGTTGCTCAGCAGATTTGGCCAATGCAGTGGGGATCGCTGTTGTTGTTATGAGACTTGTTAGTGCTAATGTTATTGCGAGATATGATGTTTTTAAAATATTTTTCATTATGTGCTCCGAAGAAATTTAACGGAATATATCCTTCGTCTTTCAAGCTGCCTCTTTGTTGGCTGCGCTCACTCACCCCAGTCACCGTTTTTATAAATATACGGTTATCTATGCTCCCGGGGGTTACTGAGAGGCTCC
Source organism: Xenorhabdus sp. KJ12.1 (assembly GCF_963876495.1). Taxonomy (NCBI): domain Bacteria; kingdom Pseudomonadati; phylum Pseudomonadota; class Gammaproteobacteria; order Enterobacterales; family Morganellaceae; genus Xenorhabdus; species Xenorhabdus sp. KJ12.1. Next base: position 125,098 of record NZ_CAWNQH010000024.1, on the reverse strand, counting down.
TCCCTCTCACCGGAGGCCAGCCTTTGGCTGGGAAAATTCGTTCCCGACGAATTTGTTATTCCCTTGCCGCCGCGACGCAACTTGAAATCCATTGGATATGAAATGGTATTAATTTATGTGGATTTAAAATTATTTCAGGAAAATAGAGTAGGGAGATAAAATAAAATCCTGATAAATTAATTACAGAGGATGATATAAAATAAAAAAATAAATAACATGGGGTTATTTAGTCAAAAATATATCTTCCATTATTAAAAAAGATCATTTTTTCGATAAGTTATTTTTTACGTCAGTCATATTCTTGTTCAAACATTCTTGCTCCTGTTCCCGTTTTTCCCAGAATATCATTTGGGTTTCGTAACGGGCATTCTGTCAGGGAAAGGCATCCACAGCCAATGCAACTATCCAGATAGTCACGTAGATGGGTTAATTTTGTAATACGTTGTTCCAACGTATCCCGCCATTGTGAGGAAAGTATGCGCCATTGTTCGGCTGTCAGTTTACTGTTAGGAGGGAATTGACTAAGGACTTCCTGTATTTCCTTCAAGGGAATGCCAGTGCTTTGTGCGACTTTGATAATTGCGATGTAACGTAGTACAACTGCGGGAAAGCGGCGCTGATTTCCTGAATTACGTGAACTTTTTATTAATCCTTTCGATTCATAAAAATGTAGTGTTGATATTGCCACTCCACTACGTTTTGCCACTTCTCCAACCGTTAATGCCCTATTAATATCAATATGTTTATTTTTTTCCATTTCTATTGACCTCAGGTTAACTAGAGGTTTTATAGTGATGTTTGATTTTTTTGTCAAACTTTAAAAGGTTATATTGTTATTCCATATTTTGAAAAGGGTTGTATTTTTTATTTTCATTTCATCTGTGCTTATCAGCATTATTTGTTTTTTCCTTCAATATATGACTGTTATTGAAAAATAACGGATATAAACAGAATATTTATCGACAGGAGCCATTATGGTCAGCCAAATTCATCCGAAGTCATCTTCCCTTTTCCCGGTGCTTTCATCCAGTCTTCAATTGGCACTTATTTCTCTTAATGACTGGGGATTGGTTACTGTTACCGGTATGGATAGCCGGAAATATCTTCAGGGGCAACTGACTGCCGATATCAATATTCTGGCTGAAAACCAGCATGTACTGACGGCTCACTGTGATGCCAAAGGAAAAATGTGGAGTAGTCTGAGGTTATTTCATCGTGATGAAGGGTATGCCTATATTGAGCGTCGAAGTGTAATTGAGATACAGCTTGCTGAATTAAAGAAATATGCGGTGTTCTCTAAAGTTATGGTAGCTGAGGAAACTGAAAGTCTGTTATTGGGTATTGCGGGTGAAAATTGCCGGACTGCATTGGCAGAATTTTTTCCTATTTTGCCAGATGTAAATAATACGGTTATTCAGCATGGTGCTACTACGCTACTTTATTTTTCATCGCCGCAGGAGAGATTTTTATTAATCACAGATACTGTGATGGCCGCAGAGTTAATGGAAAAACTTCCGGCACAGCTAAGTAATAGTGAACAGTGGCTGGCATTAGATATAGAAGCAGGTTTTCCAGTGATTGAGGCTGCTGTCAGCGCACAGCTCGTTCCTCAGGCTGTTAATCTCCATAATATTGAAGGCAGTATTAGTTTTGAAAAAGGGGGGTATATGGGGTTGGCGACAATTGCCCGTACCAAATACCGTGGTGTTAACAAACGGGCCATGTATTGGCTGGTCGGTGATTCCAGTTATCTTCCGGCGGTTGGGAGTGAATTAGAATGGCAGTTGGGTTCCCGCTGGCGCAAAACCGGAATGATCCTCTCTTCCCTCAGATTGGCAGATGGCACAGTTTGGGTTCAGGCAGTACTGGGTAATGAGATGGAGGCTGGCAGTATATTCCGTTTGCCGGGAGATGACGGTTTTTTGCTTACCCTTAAAAATTAGCTGATTTTTAAATTTCAAAATCAAGCCAGGTCGGAATATTTTTATTACCTGCAATGACGCTGTTTTTAATTTTATCCAGCGATAAATCAGGGTTACACAGTAGTACGAATTCCCAGAGATAGTCACGTTGTAACTGGCCATGTTTAACTGCCATCCAGACCATGTTGGGGGAGAAAAGGTGACGGGCCCTGAGTGTGACTAAATCTGGATCGAGGTTATGCTGGCTGGCTGTTTCAGCAACTATTCCGATTCCCAGCCCCAGTTTTACGTAGGTTTTGACTACGTCAGAGTCCTGCGCACTGAGGACAATATCCGGGTTTAGCCGCGCATTGTGAAATGCTTTATCAATCTGAGAACGCCCGGCAATACCGTATCGATAAGTGACTAATGGGTAAGTTGCCAGTTGTTCCAATGTAATATCAGGGTTCCAGACTAGTTCATGTTCCGCAGGAACCAGTAAAGAGTGATGCCAGTCAAACCATGGGAATGCAGTAATATTGCTATTCTGAGTCAGCATTTCTGATGCAATACCAATATCTGCCTCACCGTTAAGTAACATTTTCATGATTTCTGCGGGCGAACCCTGATTAAGTACCAGCCGGATCCCCGGGTAGATTTCACGGAATACTTTTATCACTCGGGGAAGACTATAGCAGGCTTGGGTATGGGTAGTGGCAATGGTCAGCACTCCCTGATGTTGCCCGGTAAAGTGTTCAGCTAATCGTTGAGCTTTGTCAGCATCATTAAGTATGCGGCGTGCAATGGTCAGCATCTCTTTGCCCGGCTCTGTCAGCCCAAGGAACCGCTTACCATGACGAATGAATAACTCAACACCTAATTCTTCTTCCAACTCACGAATATGACGGCTGATGCCTGATTGTGATGTATAGAGCACTTTTGCCACTTCCGTCAGGTTAAAATGGCAGCGCTCTGCTTCACGAATAATTCTTAGCTGTTGAAAGTTCATTGCACCAAGGTTGTCAGAAAAATATTTCATCAATATAGAAATATATTCTCTGGCTAGTAAATAATTTAATTATAAAAGTTATTCTTTTAAGTAATAAATAAATTGTGAATCATGAACCAATCGTAATATACCTGTCGCGCACTACACACGGTATGTTGCGTTCTATTGCCACTTTTTAGATTTACAAAGTAAAAATATTTATTTCTCTTCATTCGCTTCGAGATTTAAAAATGAAATAACTGGTTCTAATCCTGGCTGCATAAGTGGGGTTTCTATGCGTATTTTCTTTTTAGGTGGTCACCGGACATCGTTATCTAAGTCTCGTTTCCTGCCTTGGTTGCTACCGGGATTACTTATTGTGTGCTGGCAAGTTGCTGGTTATGAAGGCTGGCTATCGGATCGTATATTACCCCCTCCTGAAAAGGTACTACAAGCAGGATGGACATTACTGCAAAACGGGGAACTCTGGAGCAATCTTTATATCAGTACCTGGCGTGCTTTGAGTGGGTTTGCCATTGGTGGTACCTGTGGACTCGCATTGGGGGTGATAACAGGGTTGTCAAAAACCGGGGAACGCTTGCTGGATAGCACGGTTCAGATGTTGCGTAATGTTCCCCATTTGGCACTGATCCCGCTGGTTATTTTATGGTTTGGTATTGATGAGCGTGCCAAAATATTTTTAGTTTCTCTGGGGACTTTCTTCCCTATCTACCTTAATACATCTCATGGGATCCGCCATCTTGATCGGGGATTAATTGAGATGGCGCGTAACTATGGGCTCAATGGCTGGCGTTTGTTCTGGCAGGTTATTTTACCGGGAGCAATGCCTTCGATCCTCGTTGGTGTCCGTTTTTCACTCGGCTTAATGTGGCTGACCCTGATTGTTGCTGAAACTATTTCTGCTGATGCCGGAATAGGTTATCTGGCGATGAATGCCCGTGAGTTTTTGCAGACAGATATTGTGGTATTGGCGATTATTCTGTACGCGCTGCTGGGTAAACTGGCTGATATGGTGGCATACGGGCTGGAAGTCTGGTTACTGCGTTGGCATCCGTCATGGCAGACAGGAGGAAGAAACTCATGAAGCATCTGTCGTTAGTTCAGCAAGGGTTAAGCCTCACTCTGGAGGGTGTCAGCAAACAGTTTGGTGAGCGTGAAATCCTTAAATCCCTCAATTTATCCATTCAAAAAGGCCAGTTTGTGGCTATTGTCGGACGTAGTGGCTGTGGCAAAAGCACGTTATTACGCCTGCTTGCGGGGCTGGAATCTGTTTCCGCAGGTAGTCTGAGTGCTGATGGTGATCCCCTGAGTGCTTCTGAGAGTGAAGTACGGATGATGTTTCAGGATGCGCGTCTGCTCCCCTGGAAAAAAGTGATTGATAACGTCGGGCTGGGTCTTAGCGGTAATTGGAAATCGGAAGCACTGGCAGTACTGGAAGCTGTCGGTCTGGCTGACAGAGCGAATGACTGGCCTTCGGCATTGTCGGGAGGACAAAAGCAGCGTGTGGCTTTGGCCCGCGCTCTGATTCACCGCCCCCGTTTATTATTGCTTGATGAGCCGTTTGGCGCACTGGATGCCCTGACTCGTCTGGAAATGCAGCAATTGTTAACGCGACTTTGGCAGCAGTATGGGTTTACCGTCATTTTAGTGACTCATGATGTTCATGAAGCCGTTCTGATCGCAGATCGGATCTTACTGATAGAGCAGGGGGAGATCGGTATGGATCTGGAGATCCCTCTTGGACGTCCCAGAACAATTACGATGCCAACGTTATCAGCATTAGAAGCTCAGGTTCTTGAGGCGATTATGGCTCCGGGTGAGCAGGGGAAGCATGATCGCCATTCGGATTGGCTGCATTCCGGTAAAACGGATAATCCTGAAAGTGCTGCCAGATAATCAGGCATCGTAATCATTACGAGCAATCATCTAAAAGAAAAATAAATACAAATCTATCCGCGACACTATCTATCAAGGAAAACACAATGACAGTTTATGGCAATAGTGACATTAATCTCTTTTGGTTCTTACCTACCCACGGTGAGGGGCGCTATTTAGGTACTGCCAAAGGTGGGCGTGCTGTTGATCTTCCTTACCTGCAACAAATTGCTCTGGCTGTGGATAGCCTTGGTTATCACGGTGTTCTGATCCCAACCGGAAGAGGTTGCGAAGATCCGTGGCTGGTGGCTTCTGCGCTGGTACCCGTCACCCGTAATCTGCGTTTTCTGGTCGCGGTACGGCCGGGATTACAGCCACCTTCACTCGCTGCAAGGATGACGGCCACGCTGGACAGGCTTTCTGAGGGGCGGGTTCTTATTAATGTCGTGACCGGCGGTGATCCGGTGGAAAATAAAGGTGATGGTATTTTCCTTAGCCATGCTGACCGTTATCAGTTGACCCGTGAGTTTCTTGATATTTATTCCCGTATGCTGGCAGGTGAAAAAGTAGATTATCAGGGGAAACATTTACAGGTAGAAGGGGCAGAATTATTGTTTCCACCTATCCAGAAAAATGGCCCTCCACTCTATTTTGGCGGTTCTTCTGAAGATGCGCTTGATGTAGCGGCACAGCAGGTTGATACCTATCTGACCTGGGGAGAGCCACCTGAATTGGTTGCGCAGAAACTACAACAGGTTCGTGAGCGCGCAGAGAAGCAAGGCCGGACTCTGGAATATGGTATTCGTCTGCATGTTATTGTCCGTGAGACAGAAGAGGAAGCATGGGCGGCGGCTGATCGCCTGATTGCTCATTTGGATGATGAGACTATCGCTCAGGCTCAGAAAATCTTTTCCCGGATGGATTCTGCCGGACAGGCGCGGATGAATTCACTGCATCAGGGTTCAAGGGATAATTTACGGATTGCGCCGAATTTATGGGCTGGTGTTGGTCTGGTTCGTGGTGGTGCAGGAACGGCATTGGTCGGAAGTCCTGAACAGGTAGCTGAACGGATCCGCGAATATCAGGCATTGGGGATCAGTAATTTTATTTTCTCCGGCTATCCTCACCTCGAAGAAGCACATCGGTTTGCTGAATTGGTCATGCCATTGCTGAAAACAGATTCAGTGCAGATAAACAAAGCGAATTCAACGATCCGTTCTGCCAATGCAGGCGCTTTTGGTGAAAGTATTGGGGGTGCTGAGCGGCCTGTCACAGAGGAACCTCAGAAAGAGTATGCTGAATAAAAATGCTGGAGCGTAGATAAGCAAGGTTATCAAGCATGAAGCCTGAAAGGGATAATTCAGGCATCCGTTGCCGCTCCCTGTATAGGGAGCATTGGCAAACGTAAAATGAGGTTATCAATCAGTGTGGTTGTGGATTTGTAGCACTGAATAGTGATGATGACCATATCGGATCTATCAGGGTACTCGTCAGGGATGATTCAGACCCCAATCAGACGGTCAATTATGGTGTATTGACTGGAATATTATCTAAAGACCAGCTTGCACTACGGACATTGATTTTTACAGGCAATAACCTGAGACGGGTGAAAGTATCAGCAAGAACCTGTTGCTGGTTAAAAACAGTCGGTGTCATACGCTCTGCACCATAAGTAAAACGTGCAAGAGTCCGTTGCCAGATAGCTTTATCAAGTTTCGTGGCGTTGGCAAGAATGTTAGCTGCTTCGTCAGGGTGCCGATTTGCCCAATCACTGAGAACAACTAATTCCTGAATGACTTTTTCTGCTGTTTGCGGATAGGTATCAACAAATTTACGGCTGGCAAGATAGAACGTGTAATGAGGTACCAGCCCTTCACCATTAGTTATCTGGCGTGCTCCGGTATTGATTTCTACTTCGGACAGGAAAGGGTCCCAGGTAGCCCAGGCATCAATGGCTCCTCGCTGGAAAGCTGCGCGGGCATCGGCGGGAGGTAAATAAACCGGTTTAATATCCTTATAGCTCAATCCGGCTTTTTCCAGCGCCGCGGCAAGCAGATAGTGCACATCAGAACCCTTGTTTAGCGCAACGCGTTTGCCCTTCAGGTCCTGAATAGTTTTAATGGTTGAGTCTTTCGGAACCACAATAGCTTCGGTTTTCGGGTGAGCAGGGGCGTAGGCGAGATAAACTAAATCGGCTCTTGCTGCCTGAGCAAAAACGGGGGGAACATCACCGGTTGATGCCAAATCGATGCTACCCACATTAAGCCCTTCAAGCATTTGTGGCCCGGCAGGAAACTCTACCCAACGCACCTTGATACCTTCTTTTTCTAATGCATCATCCAGAGTTCCGCGGGATTTTAGCAACGTAAAAATATTCGATTTTTGATAACCAATAGTAATCTGCTGAGGTTGTGTAGCCAGTGCATTGCCAGAGAGGCCGAGTAATAGCAGTAAACTGCCAAAGCGTAATTTGTGTGCCATGCTTGATTTTCCTTGTTAACCGGATGCATTGATATAGACGGGGATAACGGTATAGAAAGATAACAAAGCTGGTTTATGAATATTAAATAATAAAATTGTGTTTGCTAGTGCTGATTTTGGATAACGACCAATCAGACAGCGATTTTCATATGAGGATGTGGATCGTGTCGGGGCGACTGCTGACACACATCCTCGAAGCGAAATCAATCGGTTAAATCAACCTGCTGATTATCAATCAAGCGTGTTTTGCCTAACCATGCTGCCATCAGGATCACCGCTTTTTTACTTTGTGGGGTCAAAGGTTCCAGATTTTCTGCGTCACGGATAAACAGTTCGTCCGGTATAAAACCTTTTTCACGCAGATCCGTGGATACTATCTCAAGCAGTTGTTCAACATTCCGCTCACCACTTTTCAGTTTTTCGGCGGCGCGCTGCATAATCTGGTTTAATTGCGGCGCTATTTTTTTCTCTTCTGTAGAGAGAAGACTATTGCGTGAGCTTAAGGCCAGCCCCTTTTTATCACGGACGATAGGTACAGAAACCAGAGTGATATCATAAGCCATGTCAGTGATCATTTTGCGGATAATTTGTAACTGCTGAAAATCTTTTTCACCGAAATAGGCCAGATCCGGCTGGGTCAGATTGAACAGTTTGCTGACAACCGTGGTGACTCCCCGGAAATGCCCCGGACGGCTGGCACCTTCAAGCATATGAGAAAGTTCAGGGACTTCAACAAAAGTTTGGCTGCCATTCAAGCCATGCGGATATATTTCGTTGGCATTGGGGGCAAACACTATATCAACATTACGACGGCTCAGTTTTTCGCAATCTTCCTGTAGGGTACGCGGATAATTGACTAAGTCATCTTCGCGATCAAATTGCATCGGATTAACAAAAATACTCACAATTACCACATCAGCCTGAGCCTTGGCGGTATCAACCAGAGCCATGTGACCATCATGCAGATTACCCATTGTAGGGACAAAGGCAATTCGTTTTCCTGCCTGACGCCAACGGCGAATTTCACGGCGTAAAATGGGGATTGTTTCTATGATCAGCATTGCTCTACTCCTTTAATTAGCAGTCATAATTAGCAATCATGCTGGGTTATACTCGTTGTTTTTCTGAAAACTTAGTGTTTTTCTGGAAATCTCGCGGGTATAAATCAGTTGAATGAATGAGCTTGGTCAGGGTACGTGCCATTTTCTACCTGTTCGATGTACAGGCTGATGGCATCTCGTATATTGCCGGTCTCTTTAAGGAAATCCTTAGCAAATTTGGGTGGTTTGGCGGTAATGCCTAAAGCATCATGCATAACGAGGATCTGACCATCTGTATGGTTCCCCGCACCAATGCCAATAACCGGAATTTCCAGCGCTTCGGTGATTTTCCGGCCCAATTCTGTTGGTACACACTCCAGCACTAATAGCTGCATGCCTGCTTTTTCCAAAGCGATGGCATCGTCGAACAACTGCTGAGCTGTCGCTTCATCACGCCCCTGAACTTTGTAACCTCCCAGTACATTAACGGCTTGTGGAGTCAGGCCCAGATGTCCGCAAACAGGCACAGAGCGCTCGGTCAGCATTTTTACTGTTTCACACAACCAGCTTCCGCCTTCAATCTTGACCATATTGGCCCCCGAACGCATTAACTCAGCCGCATTATTGCAGCTTTGTTCCGGTGTGGCGTAGCTCATGAAAGGCATATCTGAGATGAGAAAAGTCTGGGGGGCACCGGTGCGGACGCTTTTGGTGTGGTAGGCAATATCTTCAACAGTAACCGGTAAGGTGGAATCAAACCCCTGAACGGTCATGCCGAGTGAATCACCAATAAGGATGACCTTGATGCCCTGTGCAGCAAAAAGGTGAGCGAAGCTGGCATCATAGGCTGTAATTGTTGCGAACTTACGTTTCTCTTTTTTTAACTGGCTAAGGTGAGCCAGAGATGTGGGTTTCATTGTTATCTCCTGAATATTCATACCCGTTGTTGGGTATAGAGCCTCGTCCATTCGGGTATCTAAGCTGATACCCGCTGGAACAGGTTCTGATTATCCAGAAATAGGCCATGATTGTATGAGATATTGTGTTACTTTTCCTTCATATACCCGTCGTCTTTCATGTTGTCTCTTTGTTGGCTGCGCTCGCTCACCCCGGTCACATAGTCTATCTATGCTCAGGGGCTCACTCCCTTGCCGCCGCGATACAACTTGAAATCCATTGGGTACAAAACTGCTGTGTTACAACCAAAACGTCAGGCCATTTTCTGGAACATGTTTTAATCGTTCTGCTAATGTTTCTTTATCAGGAAACACAAGATCCGGGGCTATTTCTGCCAGCGGATAAAGCATAAATTCACGCTGTTTTAAACCGTAGTGGGGAATGGTCAGGCGTTCAGTATTAATAATGTGATCACCGAACAGCATAATATCTAAATCAAGCGTTCTTGGCCCCCAACGTTCGTCTTTACGGACTCGACCTTGTGCCAGTTCTATGGCCTGAGTGTGATCAAGCAATATTTCCGGTTGTAAGTTTGTATCTAATGCAACAACCAGATTGAGGTAATCAGGCTGATCCTGCGGCCCCATAGGTTTAGTCCGATAAAATGAGGAACGGTTAATAAACGTTGTATCAGGGATCGATTTAAGTGCAGCAAGTGCATTATTAACTTGCTGCAAGGGGGAGGCCAGATTACTGCCAATGGCGATATAAACCCGGGTCATACTAGTTGTTGTTCCTGTTATGACGAAGGTGGTTGCCACGGCGGTGACGGGTTCTGCGACGAACAGGCTCGCTGCCAAGCTCGGAGATCATGCCCCGCTGCTGTGATGCGGTTGATTGCTGGAATTCTGTCCACCAATGTACCAGTTCTTTCAGCTCATGGCGTGGTTCAATGCTGGCGCGTAATTCTAATAAATCGTAGGCTGCCCGGAATTTCGGGTGTTCCATTAATTTATTTGCCCGTTTACCCTGACGGCGCGGCAGGCGAAGCTGCAACAGCCAGATATCACGCATTGTTGTGGTATGACGCTTCGGAATGGCGATAGAACGACACTGTTCATCAAGAATATCATTCATGGCCAGGGCGAAAGCATCGTAATACTGTAAGCCCCCTTCCTGAGTCAGCTTCTCGGCATGTTCAATCAATGGATACCACAATATTGCCGCAAATAGGAAAGCCGGGTTGACCCGTTGATCGTTCTGGAGACGGTAATCGGTATTCTTTAATACCTGTTCCAGTAGTTTTTCCATCGGCGAATCACCGGATTGGGTGAAACCGCGCTGGATTAACGGGAATAGTGGCTCAAACAACTGGTATTCACACAGTATTTTATATGTGCTGTAACCGTGCCCTGATTGCAGAAGTTTCAGAGACTCCTCGAACAGACGTGCTGATGGAATATCCCGTAACAGAAATGCCAGACGTGGGATTGGCTCAGCCGTGTTCTTTTCGATGGTCATGTTAAGCTTGCTGGCGAAGCGGACTGCACGCAACATCCGCACAGGATCTTCCCGGTAGCGGGTTTCCGGATCACCAATCAGGCGTATGATCCCTTTTTCCAGATCTGCCATTCCACCGACATAATCCCGTAATGCGAAATCTTCAATCCCGTAATAAAGGCTATTAATTGTAAAATCGCGGCGTGCAGCATCTTCTTCCACAGAACCAAAGATATTGTCTCGCAATAGCATTCCGCTCTGGGCTTTATGAGACTGATTACGATCATTGCTTTCAACTTGTTCATGTGGCCCACGGAATGTGGCAACTTCAATGACATCCGGCCCGAACATAATGTGAGCGAGACGGAAGCGACGACCAACAAGACGGCAATTGCGGAATAATTTGCGAACCTGTTCAGGGGTAGCATTGGTCGCGATATCAAAATCTTTGGGTTTTTTATGCAACAGTAAATCACGTACACCGCCGCCGACTAAATAAGCCTCAAAACCCGATTTATTCAGGCGATATAAAACCTTCAATGCATTATCACTGATATCTTTACGTGAAATAGAATGCTGTTCCCGTGGAATAACGGTAATTGGGGAATCAGAAGGTTTTGCCTTTCCGGATTTATTCTTCATTTTGATGTTTTCAGCATTTGATGAAGATGTGCGATTCACTCTGCGGCGTTTAGGCAGAGTGCTGCTCTTTTTATAAGCAGGATGGTCAGATATGGTGACTGGCCTTTCACTGGCTGCCTGTGTTTCGCGTTTTATCTTGGTTTCGCGGATCAGCAAATTACGGCAGAAAGTTGCTACTCGGTTAAAAATGGTACACCTCGATAGTGACGGATAAAATTAAAACAAAAACAGCCGCTAATCATAACTTACTGGGCATTCTTTGAGAATGCTTGCAGTATCAATAGAAACACTTTATTTAAATTGTCCATTGATTATGTTCTGAGGCGGAACATGATTTATATTCCAGCCAATAATTGCCTGCTTTAGCAGTTGTTCCGTGGTGATATCCTGCCAACCAGCAATCGTTGGCTGGTTTAAAAATGATAACGCTTTCACCAGCAATGGACGTGGATCATCAAGAGGGATCGGTTTTGCATGATTTTGCTTGGAAAGTTTATTTCCCTCTTTATTTAACACAAGAGGCAAATGTACATAGTCCGGTGTTGTAAAATTCAGATACCGATATAAGGATATTTGGCGAACCGTAGGTTCAATCAAATCTGCTCCTCTGACAATTTCAGTGATGCCTTGATAGTTATCATCAATAACAACGACAAGATTATAGGCGAATAATCCATCTTTGCGATGAATAATGAAGTCCTCTTCAGCCATTTTTACCGGTACGGTAACATTACCTTGTAATTTGTCGTAAAAATCATACACAGGGTGATCCTGTTTCAGGCGAATAGCGGCATGATGGCCTGGTAGTTGTAGATGCTGGCAGTGAGCATCATAAAATCCGCCCAGCTGATGAATGCGTTGGCGGGTACAGGTACAGTAATAACTGTTTCCCTGCTGCTGTAACTGAGCCAATATTGCCCGATAAGCCTCATGGCGTTGGGACTGGTACAGCACTTCTTCGTCCCAGTGAAGCCCATAGTGCTCTAAGGCATGCAGTATTCTATCTGCTGAACCGGGAATTTCCCGTGGTGGATCAATGTCATCAATACGCATCAGCCACTTACCGTGGTGAGCACGGGCCTGTAAATAGCTACCCAGAGCTGTCACCAGAGAGCCAAAGTGGAGATCGCCAGATGGGGATGGTGCGAAACGCCCGACGTATAATGAGGAGTGTTCGGATTCAGATTGAGTCATATAAAAATCAATTTAAGGGAGTATACCCATTAGATTTCGAGTTTCACCGCTGCGGTAAGGGAACTATCCCCGGCAATACAGATAACCGTTTGTTTATAAAAACGCTGACTGGGGTAGCGAGCGTAGCCGACAAAGAGGTAACTCGAAAGATGCAGGGTATATACGGCGCCTTTCAGCGCCGTACTCACCTACCCATTAGCCAGCCATTTGCTTTTCGCGAATTTCGGCTAATGTTTTACAGTCAATACATAAATCAGCTGTAGGACGCGCTTCCAAACGACGGATGCCGATTTCAACCCCACAGGATTCACAGAAGCCAAAATCATCATCTTCGACTTTTTTCAGCGTTTTTTCGATCTTTTTGATCAACTTACGTTCACGATCCCGATTACGTAATTCAAGACTGAATTCTTCTTCTTGCGCCGCACGGTCAACCGGATCAGGGAAGTTCGCTGCCTCATCTTGCATATGAGATACAGTACGGTCTACTTCATCCCTGAGTTGATTGCGCCATGCTTCCAGAATGAGCTTGAAATGCGTTAACTGGGCATCGTTCATGTATTCTTCGCCAGCCTTCTCTTGGTAAGGTTCTACCCCAGCGATGGCGAGAATGCTCAAGGACGAGGTTTTACGTTTTTGCCCTTCTTGCATAATGCTTCTCCTTACACACGCACTATCAAACGAGCCCCCTGACAGTAGGGGGAAAAAAATAGGCCGCTATAAATAGCAGATGACTGCGAGGTTGGCAATTATTCCTACCATTAGTTTTGCAATGGTGTGAAGGCAGCCGTGTTTACTGCCTAAATATGCTGCAAAACTCACCTCATCAGCATGATCTGTTTACAAATCATCCCATTGATACAAAAGGCAATTTGTGACTTAGAACCATCCTGTTTTCTGTCATGCTGGCCCCGTAACAGATTACTTCGACCCCTAAATTGCATGCTTGTTCCAAAAGAAAAGCATAATCGTGGTCAATATGTTTTGCTGCCATAACGTGACTAATGCCGGAATGTAGCACGGCAAAGCACAGGACAGCCCGCTGTCCCTGTTGTGCTATCAATGATAGTTCACGTAAATGTTTTTGCCCACGAATTGTCACAGCATCAGGAAAATAACCATTATTTCCCTGCAACAGGGTGACTGATTTCACTTCAATATAGCAGTTAACTTTTTGTTTTGACTCTAACAATAAATCTATCCGGCTTTTCTCTTTTCCATAGCCCACTTCGCGGCTGATTTTTTCGTAACCGGATAATTCTGAAATGAGATCTTTTTCAATGGCCTGAAAAACCAGATCGTTGGCTCTGAGAGTATTGACACAAATCCAGTGCCCGTCCTGAGTCTGTGTCAGCTCCCAGCTATTGGGATATTTACGTTTTGGATTATCAGAGGTGGAATACCAAACGGTATCACCCGGTGTTGCGCACCCGGTCATTGCTCCGGTATTGGCACAGTGTATGGTCAGCGTTTCACCTTCCGGAGTCAGAACATCGGCCAGAAAACGTTTATAACGGCGAATTAATGTAGCGTGCTTTAGCGGTGGTGAAAATTCCATAAACTTTCCTTTATACCTCAATTGACAGTTTCATCATGACGTAACCTGCGCGGGAGCCACATGAACTAAAATTAAACGGAAACTGAAATTAAAGTCGCTAATGCTACAATGGCACTCATTGAAAGTTAATCGTTATGGTGAACCTTTGTTATTACCCATTTATGACGTTGTGGACTCAGTCATAGCTCAGCTTGAAACCTCAAAACAGATATTACTGCATGCCCCGACCGGAGCCGGAAAATCAACCGGCTTACCGTTGGCAATTCTCAACAAGTCACGGTTTAGTGGGCGGATCATCATGCTGGAACCCCGGCGTATTGCGGCACGCAGTGTTGCGGAGCGTCTGGCAGAACAATTGAATGAGCCTGTCGGCAGAACGGTGGGTTACCGGATGCGTCTGGAAACAAAAGTCAGTGCTCACACACGTCTTGAAGTCGTCACAGAAGGTATCCTGAACCGGATGTTGCAACAGGACCCTGAATTGAGTGATGTCTCTCTCGTTATCCTTGATGAGTTCCACGAACGTAGCTTACAGGCCGATCTGGGTTTAGCGCTGTTGTTAGATGTACAGGAAGGATTACGCGATGATTTGCGTATTTTGGTGATGTCCGCAACGCTGGATAACCAGCGCCTTTCTTCTTTATTACCAGAAGCACCGGTTGTGGTTTCAGAAGGGCGTAGTTATCCGGTAACGAGAAGTTATCATCCCCTGCCTGCTCATTTGCCTTTTGAACAATCAGTGGCGTCAACAGTATTACGTTTGTTGCAGCAGGAATCGGGGTCATTACTGCTGTTTTTACCCGGTGTGAGGGAAATTCAGCGGGTGCAGGCTTACTTAGAAGAAAAAGTCGGTAGCGATACATTATTGTGTCCGCTATATGGTGCGTTATCGTTAACAGACCAGCGGATGGCGATAATGCCCGCTCCGGCCGGGAAGCGTAAGGTTGTACTGGCGACCAATATTGCAGAAACCAGCCTGACTATTGAAGGTATTCGTCTGGTGGTGGACAGTGGTCTGGAACGTACCAGCCGGTTTGAACCCCGGACAGGCTTAACCCGTTTGATCACCCAGCGTATCAGTCAGGCATCAATGGTGCAGCGGGCAGGGCGAGCCGGCAGGCTGGAAGCGGGTGTCTGCTGGCATTTGTTCAGTCAGGAGCAGGCAGAACGGGCAGCGGAACACAGCGAACCTGAGATTCTGCATGCCGATTTGAGTAGCTTGCTGCTTTCGTTACTACAGTGGGGATGCCGTGACAGTTCTCAACTACGCTGGCTGGATAATCCACCGCAGGCCGCACAGGCTGTTGCCCGTACTCTGCTTGTACGGCTGGGAGCACTGGACGATAAGCAGCAGTTAACCGCCCGAGGCTGGCAAATGACAGAATCAGGTTGTGAGCCTCGTTTAGCCGCCATGTTGTGCCTAGCTAAAGAACAGTATGACAGGCAGGATTCAGATCGGGGAATATTGGCAACGGCAGCAAAACTTGTCGCGATCCTTGAAGAACCACCGCGTAGGGGACAGTTGGATCTCACTCATTGCCTTAATACTCTTCAACCGAACTGGCAGCAACGGTCAAAACAGCTATTCAGGGAACTGGCGGGTAATAATATGGAAAATGCTGCCGATATTAATGTGGAGTATATACCTGAGTTACTGGTACAGGGGTTCCCCGACAGAATTGCAAAAAATCGTGATAATCTCGGGCGGTTCCAACTGGCTACAGGGCTGGGAGCTATGCTTGCACGAGAAGAACCGCTTTCGGGGGAGACATGGCTGGTGGCTCCTTTATTACAGCAAGGCAATAAGATGCCAGATGCACATATTTTGCTTGCTTGTCCATTAGATATTGAGCAAATCATCCGGCAATATCCTTCTCTGTTTACAGAACAGACAGCTATTGAATGGGATGATAGTAAAGGCACCTTGCGGGCATGGAACAGACTGAAATGTGGACGATTGACGGTCAGGTCACAACCTCTGGCAAAACCCTCAGATACCGAATTGCAGGAAGCTCTGCTGAACTGGGTTCGGCAGGAGGGTCTGGCAGCGCTGAACTGGTCACAGGAAGCATTGCAGTTGCGTGTTCGTTTACAGCGGGCGCAGGAATGGCTGCCGGAAACACAATGGCCAGCGGTTGATGATGAAGCATTATTGGCTTCCCTTGAACAGTGGTTACAACCGGTGCTGGAAGGCGTGAGAAATTTGAAAGGCTTGCAGCAGGTTGAACTGTCAACAGCTCTGGTGAGTTTACTTGACTGGCAGCAGCGGCAAATACTGGATAATGAATTGCCTACTAATTACACTGTGCCAACCGGAAGCCGGATTGGTATCGAATATTTTTATGATAAACCTCCCGTACTCTCCGTAAAAATGCAGGAAATGTACGGAGAACAGCAAAATCCGGCTGTGGCAAAAGGGCGTGTACCTGTCGTTGTTGAGCTATTGTCTCCGGCTCAGCGGCCGTTGCAGATCACGCAGGATCTTGCCGCATTCTGGCAGGGGGCTTACCGTGAAGTGCAAAAAGAGATGAAAGGGCGTTATCCAAAACACTTATGGCCCGATGACCCCGCAAACACAGCACCGACAAGGCGGGTAAAAAAATATATTTAATTGTTAGAGAAAGCATTTAACTGGAGAATTCGGTATGTCTGATGATGACCGTCAGCCAATCGGACGTAAGGGTAAAAAATCAAAACATCGTCGTGGGCGTCAGGCAAATAAACGTCATCGACGGGATGACTATGATGATTATGAATATAATGATGTTGAAGACGAAAATGACACCGATGATGAGGGGGAACTCATGACAAAAAAAGGGAAGAAATCCCCTCAGGTCAAAAAGGGACGTAAATGGATCTGGTTGCTGCTATTGAAAATCTTGATTGTGCTGGCAGTACTCATTGGCATATATGGTTTTTATCTGGATGGCAAAATTCGTCATCGCATTGATGGTAGAGTGTGGCAGCTCCCTGCGGCGGTGTATGGCCGTATGGTAAATCTTGAACCGGGCATGAATTACAGTAAGGCCGAAATGATTCGGTTACTGGAAGGCATGCAATATCGGCAGGTAACTAAAACAACCCGTGCAGGTGAATTTGTGGTCAGAGGCAATAGCATTGAAATGCTGCGTCGGCCATTTGATTTTCCTGATGGCAAAGAAGGCCAGATTCAGGCTCGTCTGACTTTCGATAACAATCAGTTAACCAGTATTGAAAACATGGAGAACCAGCGCCAGTTTGGTTTCTTCCGTCTTGATCCGAAACTTATCACAATGATGCAGTCGGCGAACGGTGAGCAGCGTTTGTTTGTTCCACGTTCCGGTTTTCCTGATCTACTGGTTCAGACCTTACTGGAAACGGAAGACCGCTATTTCTACGAACATGGTGGTATCAGGCCACTTTCGATTGCTCGTGCTGCGCTGGAAAACCTGCTGGCAGGCCGTGCTGTGCAGGGGGGCAGTACCTTAACCCAGCAATTAGTCAAAAATTTATTCCTGACGAACAAACGGACTTTCAGCCGTAAAGCCAATGAAGCCTTAATGTCCGTACTGCTGGAGGCTCGCTACAGCAAAGATCGTATTCTCGAACTCTATCTGAACGAAGTTTTTCTGGGTCAGAGTGGCGATGAAGAGATCCGCGGTTTTCCGTTAGCGAGTCTTTACTATTTCGGCCGTCCGATTGATGAACTGAGTCTGGATCAGCAGGCATTGTTGGTAGGGATGGTTAAAGGAGCTTCGTATTACAACCCGTGGCGTAATCCTAAAAGTGCACTGGAACGCCGTAATGTTGTATTGAAAATTCTCCAGAACCGAAAAGTGATTGATCAGGAGCTGTATGACCTGTTAAGTGCGCGTCCACTCGGTGTAAAACCTAAAAGTGATGTGATAGCACCGCAACCTGCATTTATGCAGATGGTACGTCAGGAGCTACGAGAAAAGCTGGGTGATAAGATTGATGATTTATCTGGCGTCAAAATATTCACAACATTAGACCCAGTTGCGCAGGATGCGGCTGAAAACGCGATAGAAAACGGTATTGCGGCGTTGCGCAAAGATAAAAATCGTCCGGTGCCTAATCTGGAAGGTGCAATGGTCGTTGTTGACCGTTTCAGTGGTGAAGTCCGGGCAATGGTCGGAGGCTCGCAGCCACAATATCCGGGTTTTAACCGTGCTATGGATGCTCGCCGTTTAATCGGTTCGCTTGCTAAACCTGCAACTTATCTGACTGCATTAAGTGAACCAGATAAATATCGCCTGAATACCTGGCTGGCGGATGAACCTATCTCAATACCTCAGGCGGGGGGGAAACCGTGGGAACCGAGAAACTTCAGCCGTAATTTCAGTGAACGAGTGATGCTGGTTGATGCGCTGGCACGTTCAATCAACATCCCGACAGTCAATCTGGGGCTGGACGTGGGATTGGATCATATCGCCAATACCTTGGTGTTACTGGGCATTCCTGCTAAAGAGATTCAGAAAGTACCGGCAATGTTGCTGGGAGGTATCAACCTGACCCCGATGGAAATGGCACAGGAGTTTCAGACTATTGCCAGTGGAGGAAATAGGGCCAAACTCTCCGCACTGCGCTCTATCATTGCTGAAGATGGCACCGTGGTTTACCAGAGTTACCCACAGGCGGAAAGAGCTGTACCTGCTCAGGCAGCTTATCTGACGTTATATGGTATGCAGCAGGTTGTGGCGCGGGGAACTGGCCGTTCACTGACCGGGAAATATGGCAAATATAATCTGGCAGGAAAAACGGGAACCACCAATGAACTGCGTGATACTTGGTTCGCCGGGATCGATGGTAAAGAAGTCGCGATTGTCTGGGCTGGATTGGATAACAACAAGCCGACTAGGCTGACGGGAGCAACAGGAGCATTGAAGATTTACGAACGTTATCTGGCGAATGAGACTCCATTGGCGCTGGATAATCGTGCTCCGGAAGGTATTGTCGATATGTCAGTTAATGAAGATGGCTCCTTTAACTGCGCCGGAGAGGGTATCAGAATATTACCGATCTGGACGGATGATCCACAGGCGTTATGTCAGCAATCTGTACAGCAGCCAATTGAGGAGGGGCAAGAAGAGGCTCCGGGCTGGCTGAAAGAGATGTTTGGACAGTAAAGAGTTATCTTAAATAGGTTGTAATTACATGTAATTCCCCACTTTTACAGGTGGGGAATTTAATTTTGACGCATTTATCAAGATTCGAATAAACGTAGATCAAATGTTTGAAATGCATCATCTTTTGGGGAATATCCCAACACTTTTCTTGTTTCAGTTAAATCAAGACGTTTAAAACGATTATCAGAAATGCCGTGAGCAATAAAAAACGTAATTTCTTCTGCTTCAATGGCACAAGTAATTAACTGAACTGCATCATTTGGGCTGAGCCATGCACTGAGGTCACGGGCAGTTTTCAGTTCGTGATTATCTTTAAATTCAAATGCACCTATGCGAATTGCAATGGAAGACAAACCTTTCTGGGTTGCAAAATAGGAACAAAGCGCTTCCCCAAAACATTTTGTTACACCGTATATATTGGCAGGTGATGTCGCAATATTGTCAGGTATTTGCTTATCTATCGGATACCCTTCAATCGTTTGTGCACTACTAGCAAAAATAAAACGTCGGCATTGTGATTTGGCAGCGGCCTGAAGTAGATAATTAGTGGTTAAGATATTGGCAGGTAATAAATCTTCAAATTCTGCATTTGCGTAGGGAATACCGGCGAGGTGGATAATGTTTTCTACATCAGAAACTAAATCTTCCGCAACAGAGGGATTAGATAAATCAGCCAGTATGAAACAATGTGGGGCAGGAATGTGATAGTCAGGGTGTTTTTGATCTACAAGAGTGAAAATATAACGATCCTGCATTGCCAGAAAAAAAGTCCGTCCTATACGCCCACTTGCTCCAGTTAACAAAATAGTACGTTTTGACATTATTTTCCTTGATCTTGTCTGTTTTCAGATGAAATGTTGTTGTGATTTTATACACGAAAATTTTGACATATGTATGAAGTAAGCATATTTTAAATTTATTTTTCTCAGAAGTGATTATTTCTATTTTGTATGGTTTTTTAGTCCTGAATGCTCATAATCAAAGTATCATGGGTTATGATCCATTACAGGATCTTTTTAGTAAAATATAAAAAACTTCAATTTATGAATATTATTATCTTATCCCTACTATTTATTACCGCTGCTTTATTACATGGCATCAGTGGCATTGGTTTCCCAATTGCCAGTACAACGGCATTAAGTTTATTTATGCCATTAAAAGAGGCGGTAGTTTTAGCCTTATGGCCAACATTATTGATCAATGTGTTAAGTGTCATTTCCGGTGGGAAAATTGGCCCGATATTACATAAATACAGTTTGCTGGCACTATTTTCCTTAGTCGGCAGTTTTATTGGAGCAAAACTTTTATTTCTGGTTAATCCGGCTTATTTGCAATTACTATTAAGTGGAATTATTGCATTTTACATTATCAATAGTATCCGTAGCACGAACCTTCGTTTATCTACAAATCCGGTTATTTTGTCACTATTCGGCTTGGTGGCGGGCATTATCGGTGGGGCGACAAATGCCATGTCACCCATATTGATAATGTGTCTGCTGGCAATGAGCAGTGATCGTCATGAAATCGCGCGGGCGGCTAATCTCTGCTTTTTGCTCGGCAAAATCAGCCAATTGGTAGTATTGCGTAACGAAGCCTTTGAACTATTCTCTTCGGATTATTTATGGCCTGTACTGTTACTGACAGTATTATCTGTCCTCTTTCTTTTTATTGGCACTCGTCTGAGAACTCGTATCAGTGCTCAGCATTTTCGCGGGCTGATGCTTATTCTGCTGGGAGTATTGGCGGTAATGTCTGCAATTCAGGCGATACGGGTGTTGGTGTGAAGATTAACCCATAACACCGTAATTATTATTACGGTGTTATGGGAAACAGATTATTTCAACTTAGCAAAACAACGAGCAGCAGCATCAACGGTACGCTGAATATCTTCCTCTGAATGGGCGATAGACATAAAACCAGCTTCGAATGAGGATGGTGCCAGATAGACGCCTTCATCCAACATTAAATGGAAGAATTGCTTGAATCGTTCAACATCACATTTCATCACATCCTGATAGCAAGTAACGCTTTTCGCATCGGTAAAGAAAATACCGAACATACCGCCAACGTGGTTAATAACCAGAGGAATATCAGCTTTGGCAGCCGCATTTTTTAATCCCGTTGCCAGTTTATCCGTCAGTTCACTCAGGCGCTGATGGACACCAGTTTGAGCAACTTCTTTCAGACAGGCTAAACCTGCCGCCATCGCAATCGGGTTGCCGGAAAGGGTTCCCGCCTGATAAACAGGGCCGGTTGGAGCCAGTTTTTCCATAATTTCCTGACGGCCACCGAATGCACCGACAGGCATACCACCACCGATGATTTTTCCAAGGGAAGTGAGATCGGGTTTAACTCCGTAATATTCCTGTGCGCCACCTAAAGCAACACGAAAACCTGTCATTACTTCATCAATAATCAACAGAGCGCCGAATTCATCACACAGTTTACGCAGCCCCGGCAAAAATTCAGGTTGCGGTGGGATGCAGTTCATATTGCCGGCAACTGGCTCGACGATAATACAGGCAATCTCTTGCGGGAATTTTTCGAATGCTTCACGCACTGAATTCAAGTCATTGTAGACGCAGGTCAAAGTGTGTTTGGCGAAATCGGCAGGAACTCCCGGAGAATTTGGTTGTCCGATAGTCAGAGCACCGGAGCCTGCTTTTACCAGCAGGCAATCTGCGTGACCATGGTAGCAACCTTCGAATTTGATGATTTTATCGCGCTGAGTATAGCCACGAGCCAGACGGATGGCACTCATCGTTGCTTCCGTGCCTGAGTTCACCATACGAACCATATCCATTGAAGGAACCAGCTCTGTTACCAGTTTTGCCATTTCTACTTCGGCAGCCGTCGGAGCACCAAAACTCAGACCACGTTCAGCAGCTTCAATGACAGCGTTGCGGATAGCAGGGTGATTGTGCCCCAGAACCATTGGTCCCCATGAACCGACATAATCGATATAGGCATTACCATCGACATCGTAAAGATAGGCACCGTTGGCACGTTGGATAAATACAGGTGTACCGCCAACTCCATTGAAAGCGCGCACCGGGGAGTTTACACCACCGGGTATAACATGTTTTGCCTGAGAGTAAAGTGTTTCGGACTGGCTCATTAATCAATGCTCCTGAAAGACGAGAGATATGTAGATTTGCCATTCTAAATCACCCAAGTAGGTAAGCCAAATTAGAAGCAAAGGAATAAGTATGTATGGCAAAACTTGAACGAATCAGTCAGGTATTAGATAATCGCTGTTAACTGATCTGAAGGTTTATGCCCCCTATTGGGTATACAGTAACTTTCCGAGAATTTTTACCGGAAAACCGGACTGGAGTAAAAATATGAGCGATGATGCTGCATTGCCTTTGCAGTTTACTGATGCCGCAGCCAACAAAGTGAAAGTATTGGTTGCTGATGAAGAGAACCCGAATCTGCGTTTGCGGGTTTATATTACAGGTGGTGGTTGTAGCGGTTTCCAGTATGGTTTCACTTTCGATGACCAAATGAACGAAGGTGATATGACAATTCAGAAACAGGGTGTTGAACTGGTCGTTGACCCGATGAGCCTGCAATATCTGGTGGGCGGCTGTGTCGATTATACCGAAGGTCTGGAAGGCTCCCGCTTTATCGTCACTAATCCGAACGCAAAAACGACTTGTGGTTGTGGCTCTTCTTTTAGTATCTGATTGGGAACATTGAACACTCATTTCAATGTAAAACTTAAGGGCAACGTTTACGTTGCCCTTAAGGCGCTATCAAGCTTATAGAGTTTTCGCGTTGAGTCATTTTTTCATTGCACTTATTGATCTAAATAATTTTACTTATATAAAATTTAATTATTATAGATGGATGTTAATTAAATTTATTTAATGCTTAAAAGTCAACTTCGTACATATAATCCCCGAATTCTTTGAAATAAAGCTCTTGAGTTATCATAAAATCTTTATTTAATTCTTTGAGATAATTATCATCCCGCAATCCGAAATAGGGTGAGTGATGCATAAAGTGACCATAAATGTTTTGACAGTCATTTTGATAACGTTGAGTATCAAGAATATGATGATGCCATATTTCATCTACTTCGATAGAGGGAACGATTTTTATATCTGAGCCTTTATATTTATATAGAATAAACATAAAATTCTTATATTGTTCCATTGCATCATTTGCTCCCTCTTCTGTCCATACTTTGGCTATATTCGGGTCTTTTTGAGTGATTTTCTTAATAATCCACGTAAGATCAAGGAGTTTGACTTTTTCAGTGAATTCTTCTTTTGTCATTTTCTTAATCCCTTTTATTTTACATAGATAAATCAGGAATAGGAGTTAATCCTATTCCTGATTGTTATTTATAAAAAGGTTTATGAGTTTATTCACAAGCTGATGGTTTAGCTATTTTTCGTGTTCTTTTCATAATTAATACCTCTAATAACATAAGTTATTTTTTTGATATCAATTTTATATTAGTAATAATTACCAGTATAAAACCGATGTGTGGATTATAACCAGAAAACAGAGATTTTAAAATATAAAAATAATGAAGCAGTAATGTTTGAATTCTTATTTTTAATGCAGTGTCAATTGCTGACACAATTGCTCAGTTGCGAGAATAATCCTCGGTCCGGCACGGCTGAACCAGTCATCATTGATAGTGACAATTCTGACATTCAACTGTGGCTGCCAGAATTCGGCTACTCTCTGTTTTTGAGCTTCCGTTCCGCCCATCACAATGACTTCCGGTTTACGTACCAGAACCTGTTCACGGTTAACCTGAGGCCACGGTACGGGGCTATCGGCAAAGATATTTCTGCCTCCACATGCAGAAACAATTTCACTCTGAATGGTATGGCTGGATGAAGTAAAAATTGGATTTATACCAAATTGGATAAATACTGGGGTAGGGTTTGCTTTGGCATAAGTTTGTTTTAACTGACTGAATTTTTGTCGGATATCCGCAGCGGCTTTTTTAGCTGTATCCGGATGTGAACTATAGGCTGCCAGCCGCTCTAAATCAGTGGCAACATCCTCTACTTTTTTCACATCAGAGTAAAAAATTGGAATACTGAGTGCAGCGAGTTGCTCCAGTGGCCTTTGTGGATTACCACCTCGCCATGCCAAGATTAAATCAGGTTTCAGGGCGATGATCCGCTCAACATTGATACCCTGCCAATCGGCGACCTGTTCCAGTTTTTTTGCTGCTTCAGGATAATCGGAGTAAGCACTGACAGCGACAAGCTGATCGCCCATGCCTGCGGCATAAGCAAGTTCAGTGGTGGAGGGGGCAAGGCTGATCACACGGGAAGCTGTTGCGTAAAGTGGAGCACTGAAAACACTTAAAAAGCTATACAGTAGAAATAAAAATACCATCCAGACCGAGTGATAATCGGTGGTTTTCAAGTAGAATTTCATTAATTGATGTTCCAAACTTTAGAGCCTATAAAATAGGCTCTAAGCGATTACTGCTTGCTGAGTTCAGTCAGCATTGCGTTGATCATTCGTGTGGATTCCTGTGCCGCGACAACCAGAAACTCATCAAAGCTGATATGAGATTCTTGATCTGCAACGTCAGAAATAGCGCGAACAACAACGAAAGGCACTTTATATTGATGACAAACATGACCAATTGCTGCCGCTTCCATTTCAACCGCTGCAACATTTGGGAAAGTCGCCCGGATGCGTGCCAGTGGTTCTGAGCCGTTGATAAAGGCATCGCCACTGCAAACCAGACCACGAACAGCGTTCAGCTCCAGAGACTGGATACATTTTTCAGCTAAAGTAATTAATTTTTCATCAGCAATAAATGCCGCAGGGCATTGCGCCATCTGGCCCGGTTCATAACCAAAAGCGGTAAGGTCGGCATCGTGGTAGCGCACTTCTTCAGATACCACAATATCACCCACTTTCAGTTTCGGATCCAGACCGCCGGCTGAACCGGTGTTAATTACGATATCCGGCTGACAATGTTCAATTAACAGAGTAGTGCCAAGTGCGGAAGAGACTTTACCGATCCCGGATTTCAGCAAGGCGATATCAACACCATTCAGCTTACCGGTATAAATCTCACATCCACCGCGCGACAATGTTTGCAGACCTTCGATCTGGTCGCGTAACAAAGTCACTTCCTGTTCCATTGCACCTATTACACCTACTTTCATGTGTCATACTCTCTTTTGTTATTAGTTTGTGCCTATTCATATATACCCTATGGATTTCGAGTTGCATCGCGGCGGCGAGGGAACACATCCCCGGGAGCATAGAAAACTATGTGACTGGGGTGAGTGAGCGTAGCCAACAAAGAGGCAGCTTGAAAGCGACGGGTATAGGCCTGATTAATGCGGCAGTGTATCATTAAATAATCGTCTGCCAGAGGTTCAGGCTATAAATAATCGTATCATTCGATATGGGGGGATTGATGCCTAAGATTGATTTCAAGCAAAAACTGAATTTTCAGCGCAAGTACAGAAACGCTTCTATCCATGATGCTAATGAAGAGCAGATAAACCGGCAGTTTGAAAGTGATCGCGGGCGGATCATCAACTCTGCGGCTATCCGGCGGTTGCAGCAGAAAACACAGGTGTTTCCGCTGGAACGTAATGCGGCGGTGCGCAGCCGGTTAACGCATTCACTGGAAGTGCAACAAATTGGTCGTTATATCTCTAAAACCATTATTGCCGAACTGACAAAACAGAATTTGCTGGAAAAATATGGACTGAGTGAACGTCTGAGTGCTTTTGAAAGCCTGATTGAGATGGCTTGTCTGATGCATGATATCGGCAACCCCCCGTTTGGTCATTTTGGCGAGGCGGCGATTAAGGACTGGTTTTCCCGTCGGTTAGATCCTGACTATTTACCTGAGACTGAATTACCTGAGACCGAACAGACCAACCGGCAGGATAATTGTCAGGTTGCAGCACTGTGTTTGAGTGGAGAAGAGAAAAAAGATCTATTCCGACGCCAGTTGCGGATGGATCTATGCCAGTTTGAAGGAAATGCGCAGGCTATCCGGCTGGCACACAGCCTGCTTAAACTGAATCTGACGTATGCTCAAATCGGCTGTATTCTCAAATATACCTGTCCGGCTTATCGTCTCGAAGAATCTCCGGAAGAATTCAGTTATCTGATGAAGAAAAAAGGTTATTACTGGTCAGAAGATTGTTTTATCCGTGAATTGAAAAAAGAGCTGCAATTGGGGGATTTCTGCCGTTTTCCACTGACCTATATTATGGAAGCCGCTGATGATATTTCTTACTGTATCGCTGATTTGGATGATGCGGTTGAGAAAGGGATTTTTAATGTTGATCAGCTGGTGGAATATCTGAAACAAGAATGGGAAGAGAATGGTGGTCACCACAAAGGCGATTTGTTCGAATCGACGGTAATTCAGGCTTATAAAAAAACGACCAATAATGAAGCCCGCCGTAATATTCACGAACAATTTTTCATGTATCTGCGGGTGTTTATTACCGGCAAATTAGTCCCTTATACGGCACAGCGTTTTATTGAACATTTACCAGAAATTTATGCCGGTACTTTCAATCATGCTTTACTGGAAGCCAATGGCGAAGAACACCGTTTACTGAGTACCTTAAAGAGCGTGACGCGCAAACGGGTATTCAATCACCCTGAAGTGGAAGAACTTGAATTACAGGGCTACCGGATTATTACCGGTTTGCTGGATGTTTATAGTCCGTTACTGGAATTATCCCGCCAAGATTTCTGGGAACTACACCAGAATAACTTCCACAAAAAATACTTTATTGAAACCCGCTTGTTGCACAAGCTTTCAACTAAACACCGGCTGGCTTATAACGAAGCAGTGGAGGGAATTATTGCCACTGACGAAACTGAAAAAGACGTGCTTGAATTTTACTATCGGGCACGTCTTATTCAGGATTATATCAGTGGCATGACAGACCATTATGCTTACGAAGAATACCGCAAGTTTATGGTATCGAAGTGAGTGCTCTGGCGGCTCTCAGTATGTCAGGAGCTGCCGCAATAACATGGTCGATTTCGTCAATAAACTCGAGTAGCTCAGGCTCTAAATCAGCCAGAGAAATATTCTGCCTTAACTGCTTTTCAATCAGTTCGCAAATCATCTTTAATTTAGGTACGCCGTTATAGCAGCAACTGCCGTGCAGCTGATGAACATGATGCAAAAACTGTTTACGGTGAGCCTCACCTTCTGCGCTCAATGCCTGTTCAATTCGCATTTTCATCTCCGGCAGGGATTGTACCAGCATTGCCAGCATTTCCAGCGCCAGTGATTCTTTGCCGGCGGTTTGCTGTAAAGCCAGTTTCCAGTCTATGGCTTGTGGCTTTTTCGTTGGGCTGTACTGATGCAGTAAGTCTTTTAAGCGAGCTTCATCCAGTGGTTTAGACAAACAGTCGATAAAAGGAGAATGTCCCTGATTGCAGGTTTCATCGCAGATAAAAGCGGTGACAGCAACAATGGGGGTTTGCTTATGGTCCGGTAATTGATGGATTTGCTCTGAAGTCTGAATTCCATCCATATCTGCCATCTGAATATCCATCAGGATAAGATCCAGAGAATGTTTTTTCGCCATTTTCAGGGCTTCCATACCACTGCTGCACAGAATAGTGTTGTCCACTTGCTCGCTTAAAAGTGTGCCGATTAATTTCAGATTAGCCGGGTTATCATCGACTGCCATAACCGTCATAGGCAGGCGGAATGACGAGTGGGGCTGAGATAAATGTGCAGGCACTGAATCTAACAGGAACTCCTCTTTTTCCAGCCAGATATCAAAATAAAAGACCGTCCCTTTGGTGGGTTCACTGATGAAATCGATTTCTCCGTCCATTTCATTAACCAGCCGCTTGGTGATGCTTAACCCTAACCCTGTGCCGCCGTAATGACGTGTAATGCTGGCATCGGCCTGATTGAATGCCTGAAACAGAATAGGGCGGTATTCTGATTTAATACCAATCCCGGTATCAGTCACGGTAAAATCGATTTGCACCATATGGTGCCTTTGCTGGCGCAGCTTTATTTCCAGTGTGATATTGCCTTCATCTGTGAATTTAATCGCATTGCCAATTAAGTTCGTGAGTATTTGCTGCAAACGGATGGGATCACCAATCATCAGGTTTGGTAGCTGGTCATCGATATAGTGGTGCAGGGGAAGATTTTTCGCACTGGCAGAAGGTGTCAGTAATTCGATCACCTCATTGACGGTATCACGCAGTAAGAATGGTATTTGATCTAATATTAGTTTATTGGATTCCAGACGAGAAAAATCCAGAATGTCATTGATGATTTTCAGCAGATTGTTGGCAGAACGTTCAATGACATGAAGATATTCTGCCTGTTGATAGGTTATCGGTGTTTTCAGCATCTGGCGGGTAAAACCGATAACACCGTTAAGTGGGGTTCGCAGTTCATGAGACATATTCGCCAGAAATTCGGTTTTTATCCTGACTGCTTCCTGTGCCCGTTTTTTAGCGATAGTCAGTTCCACATTTTGAATTTCCAACTGTTCCATTGTAATTTGTAGGTCAGAAGTCGCCTGATCGATATGCAACTGCATATCGTCTTTATATTTTGACAGCGATTCCGCGACGGTATTAATCCCATTCTGGAGTGCGGATAACTCGCCCGGCATGGCTCCCGTTACTCGGGTATTCAACTGCCCCTGCCGGATGCGGTTAACGGCTTTGACCATACATTCCAAAGGCTCTGTAACTTTACGCACCAGAATATGGGCAAACAGTGCCGTTCCGCCGAGACAGAGGATCAGCAAAATGATAGAAGTTGCAATCTCCTTATATTGCTGGAGTTGAGCTGCCCGTAAATCCAAATCAATGGCGATATAACCGATGGGGACGGGTTTATGTGGTGTTTCCGGCCACCCGTTAGAAGCACTGCTTTCCGAGATAATCGGCATTTTCAGGATAATGCTGTTGCTGTCTTCTTCTTTAGTCAGTGTTGTCGGAATAGGATCATTCGGCCTGAGTCGCAACAGGTTGACATCATATTTATCATTGGAAATTTCGAAAAGCTGATGGTGTTCATCAAAAATCGCAATGGCCATAACGATTTCAGAATTCCGGCGATGAAGGCGATTTATCAATGATTTTACGCCCTTACTGTTATCCAGATTTATTCCTACCTCGCTGGCAATGGACAACGGCTCAATAATGCTGATCCCACTGCGGACTATCAGGCTCTTCAACTCATAATAGCGGTATGAGATAAATGATATACTCACAAGTGTTCCGACCAATAAGACAGGAACCAAAATCAGGCTCATCATACGGGTGCGCAGGCTATATTTGGTCATAAGCATCCATTGTGGGAAAATCAAAACTCAATTTTTCAAAGTCAGTCAGAATCATGGTGCAATTTTACTCCCCAAATCGCCGCTCCGTAAACCGAAGCATTATTTCCGTTACCGCAGACAATCTTGATGCTCAGGGGCAGGGTATTGCCCGCCATCAAGGCAAAACGATCTTTATTCCGGGGTTATTGCCCGGCGAGCAGGCGCAAGTTCAACTGACAGAAGAGAAACGCCAGTTTGCGAAAGCCAAAGTGGTAAAACGTTTATCAGACAGCCCGTCTCGTGTGGCTCCGCGCTGCCCGCATTTCAAAATGTGTGGAGGTTGCCAGCAGCAGCATGTCGCCCCTGAGTTACAGGCAAAAACGAAAGCCAGTGTACTGGAACGCCTGATCCAGCGGGAGACCGGAATCAGTATCAGTGCTCAGCCCATTATTCACAGCCCTGAGTATGGGTATCGGCGCAGAGCAAGGCTTGGCCTGCAATATCAGGCCAGACAGGGTAAATTAGTGATGGGATTTCGTCAGAGCCAGACCAATGATTTGGTGGATATCGGGCATTGTCCGGTCATGCATCCTGAACTGGAAAAATTATTGCAACCCTTATCCCTTTGTTTAAACAGCCTGAAAGTGGTGAAACGACTGGGACATGTTGAATTAGTGTTAGCAGATAATGGCCCGTTGGTTGTTTTACGTCATCTCGCCCCCATAAAGCATGAAGATAAAGAAATATTGCGGGCTTTTGCGAAGCAAAATCAGGTGATGATTTATTTGGCTGGCGATGAAACTCCCCTTGAGCCGTTGTCTCCTGAAGAAGAACAATCTGAGCCGTGGTATCAGGTGGATGGTTTAAAATTGATATTCAGCCCACAGGATTTTATTCAGGTTAATGATGTGGTTAATCAGAAAATGGTCGCTCAGGCCCTGTTATGGCTGGATTTGCAGCCGGAAGACCGGGTATTGGATCTTTTCTGTGGTATGGGAAATTTCACTCTGCCAATAGCGGCTAGAGTTCAGGCGGTTGTTGGTGTAGAAGGCGTTGCGGCATTGGTTGCAAGCGGGCAATATAATGCTCGGTTAAATGGGCTTAGTAACGTCAGTTTTTTCCACGAAAATCTGGAATCGGATATCCATCAGCAGCCGTGGGCCGCACAGGGCTTCAATAAAGTATTATTGGACCCCGCTCGTGCAGGTGCTGCTGGTGTCATGTCACATATAGTAAAACTGGCTCCTGAAAAAGTGGTTTATGTTTCTTGTAATCCCACAACCCTGGCGCGGGACAGCAAAGTTCTGCTGGAGGCCGGTTATCATCTTGTCAGTGTGCGGATGCTGGATATGTTTCCGCACACCGGTCATCTGGAATCTATGGCTTTATTCAGCCGAGAGCCGATGACTATCGAGTAGGGAGAAATTATGGTTGCAGTAAGAAGTGCTCATCTCACACCGGCAGGTGAATTTGCTGTCGATAAGTGGATTGCGAGTTTAAATATTGTTAATCCACAATCCAGTGAAAAATTAGCCGAAACATGGCATTACTGTCACGAAAAAGTTCAGAATCACCCTAATGCCGAGTTGTTATTGTGGCGTGGTGTTGAAATGGTGGAAATTCTGTCCACCCTGAGCATGGACAATGACAGTATGCGTGCGGCACTGCTTTTTCCCCTTCTTGATGCCCGGCTACTTAACAGCGAAACCGTGACAGAAACGTTTGGTCAACCCATCGTAGATCTGGTTCATGGTGTGCTGGAAATGGATGCAATCCGCCAGTTGAAAGCCACGCATACCGATGCTACCTGTTCAGTGCAGGTGGATAATGTACGCCGGATGTTGTTGTCAATGGTAGAAGATTTCCGCTGCGTGATTATTAAACTGGCGGAGCGGATCGCCTACCTGCGGGAAGTTAAGGATGCCAGTGAAGATGAACGGGTATTGGTTGCGAAAGAGTGCTCCAATATCTATGCACCTCTTGCCAACCGTTTAGGGATTGGTCAGTTAAAGTGGGAGCTGGAAGATTTCTGCTTCCGCTACCTGCATCCCGATGAATATAAGAAAATTGCCCAACTTTTACATGAGCGCAGGATTGACCGTGAACAATACATTGAAAAATTTATCACGACGCTGCGCCGTTATATGCTCAAAGAAGGAATTTCGGGAGAAATTTACGGGCGTCCCAAACATATTTATAGCATCTGGCGCAAGATGCAGAAAAAATCGTTGGCGTTTGATGAGTTGTTTGATGTGCGTGCTGTGCGCATTGTCGTTGAACGTTTGCAGGATTGCTATGCTGCATTGGGAATAGTGCATACTCACTATCGCCATTTGCCGGATGAGTTTGATGATTACGTTGCCAATCCGAAACCAAACGGTTATCAGTCAATCCATACCGTGGTGTTGGGGCCAAACGGTAAAACACTTGAAATTCAGATCCGTACCCGCCAGATGCATGATGATGCTGAACTGGGTGTGGCTGCTCACTGGAAATATAAAGAAGGTACGGCGATTGGCGGGGGTAAATCCGGCAGCTATGAAAGCCGGATTGCATGGCTGCGGAAGCTGATTGCATGGCAGGAAGAGATGGCGGATACCGGAGAGATGCTGGATGAAGTCCGCAGTCAGGTATTCGATGATCGTGTTTATGTTTTCACACCAAAAGGTGATGTGATTGATTTACCTGCTGGTTCAACACCACTGGATTTTGCCTATCACATTCATAGCGATGTCGGGCATCGTTGTATCGGTGCGAAAATTGGCGGGCGCATTGTGCCGTTCAGTTATCAGCTCCAGATGGGTGATCAGATTGAAGTTATCACCCAGAAACAACCGAACCCAAGCCGTGACTGGCTGAATCCTAATCTTGGCTATGTCACGACCAGCCGTGGACGGGCGAAGATCCACAACTGGTTCCGTAAACAGGATCGCGATAAAAACATTATTGCCGGGCGCCAGATGCTGGATAGTGAACTGGCACATTTGGGTGTCACAGTTAAAGAAGCAGAAAAAGAGCTGATTGCCCGTTATAACGTGAATTCGCTGGAGGAAGTGCTGGCGGGGATTGGTGTCGGTGATATCCGAATTCATCAGCTGGCGAATTTCCTGCAAAGCAAATTTAATAAAACGACAGCGGAAGAGGCGGATCGCGAGGCGCTCCGTACTTTAGAAAGCAAGACGTTCACTCCTCGTAACAATAAAAAAGATAATGGTCGGGTTGTTGTAGAAGGGGTAGGCAACCTGATGCACCATATCGCCCGCTGCTGCCAGCCGATTCCGGGGGATGAGATTACCGGATTTATTACACGCGGACGCGGTATTTCCATCCATCGGGCAGATTGTGATCAGTTAACTGAACTGGAAGCAAGTGCGCCAGAGCGTGTGGTGGATGCGGTATGGGGAGAAAGTTACTCCAGTGGTTATTCTCTGGTGGTGAGAGTGCTCGCCAATGATCGCAGCGGATTACTGCGTGATATCACCACAATCCTTGCTAACGAAAAAGTGAATGTATTAGGTGTCAGTAGCCGCAGCGATGTGAAGCAGCAACTGGCAACTATCGATATGAATATTGAGATTTACAACTTGCAGGTACTGGGTCGGGTTCTGGCAAAACTGAATCAACTGCCTGATGTGATTGAAGCCAGACGTCTGCATGGAAATTAAACAGTTATGGATAAAGTAAACACGCACTCAGTTGCAAATATGACTGATAGTATGAAAAGCATTGAAAGACTGAAAGAGATTATGGCGCAATTGCGCCACCCTCAGCACGGTTGCCCGTGGGATAAGGTACAAACTTCGGCTACCATTGCACCTTACACGCTGGAAGAGACTTATGAAGTCATTGATGCCATTGAGCGTAATGATACCAGTGCTCTGAAAGAAGAATTAGGCGACTTACTGTTCCATATTGTGTTTTATGCCCAAATGGCGCAGGAAGAACAGCTTTTTGATTTCGACGATATCTGTGAAGCTGTTTGTAACAAACTGGAACGCAGGCATCCACATATCTTCAACCAACAGGCGGGTATCAGCAGCGAAGAAGCTATCGGTAGCTGGGAGCAGCGCAAAACCGCAGAAAGAGCGGAAAAAGACCAGCACTCCGTTCTGGATGATATTCCTGCCAGCCTGCCATCACTAATGAAAGCCTATAAAATCCAGAAACGCTGTGCCTCTGTCGGATTTGACTGGGATACAGTCGGCCCGGTATTGGACAAAGTTTATGAAGAAATTGATGAAGTGATGGATGAAGCTAAACAGGCAGTTGTGGATGATGAGCGCGTAGAAGAAGAGCTGGGTGATTTGTTATTTGCGGTAGTTAACTTATCCCGTCATCTGGGACATAAACCTGAAATGGCACTCCAGAAAGCCTGCCAGAAATTCGAAAACCGTTTTCGTAATGTTGAAAAGCTCATCCTCGATAGTGGCTTAACAATGGAAACTGCGACATTAGAGGAAATGGATAAAATGTGGGAGCAGGTGAAAAAGCAGCAAGCTTGATTTTACATAAAAGTCCGGTATCTCCAGAGATAACCGGACTTTTTTGATCTGGGTAGTGATTAATTTCTCTTGGAAATTGCTACACTTGCATAGATAAAAGAGATAGGGTTTGTAGCGCATTTAAGGTTAGGGTATACTGCTTTCCCGTCCTGTTATATTCATCATCCTTTTAAACCTAAACTTTCAGGTTCAGCATGAAAACTAATTATATTTTTGTGACCGGCGGGGTCGTATCCTCTCTGGGTAAAGGCATTGCCGCAGCCTCTTTGGCGGCCATACTCGAAGCCCGTGGACTCAATGTCACCATTATGAAACTGGACCCGTACATCAACGTTGATCCAGGTACAATGAGCCCAACCCAACACGGGGAAGTTTTCGTAACCGAAGATGGCGCTGAAACTGATCTCGATTTAGGTCATTACGAACGTTTCATTCGAACCAAAATGACACGTCGCAATAACTTTACGACGGGTCGTGTTTATTCCGAAGTTCTGCGCAAAGAACGCCGTGGCGATTATCTGGGCGCAACTATTCAGGTTATTCCTCATATCACTAACGAAATCAAAGACCGCATCATCCGTGGCGCAGAAGGCTATGATGTTGTGCTGGTGGAAATCGGCGGTACTGTCGGTGATATCGAATCCCTGCCATTCCTAGAAGCCATTCGTCAGATGGCAGTAGAAGTAGGCCGTGAGAACACGCTGTTCATGCACCTGACTCTGGTTCCTTATATGGCAGCAGCCGGTGAAGTGAAAACCAAACCTACTCAGCATTCAGTGAAAGAACTGCTTTCCATTGGTATCCAGCCTGATGTTTTGATCTGCCGTTCAGATCGCATTATTCCGGCCAACGAGCGGGCAAAAATTGCTCTGTTCTGTAACGTACCAGAGAAAGCAGTTATCTCTTTAAAAGATGTTGATTCTATTTATAAAATCCCAGCCCTCTTGAAATCTCAGGGCTTAGATGATTATATTTGTAATCGATTCAGCATCGAACGCCCGGAAGCGGATCTGTCCGAATGGGAACAGGTCATTTATGAAGAAGCTAATCCATCGGGCGAAGTGACCATCGGTATGGTGGGCAAATATATCGAATTGCCGGACGCTTATAAGTCCGTGATTGAAGCACTGAAACACGCTGGTCTGAAAAATCGTCTGACCGTCAACATCAAACTGATCGATTCTCAGGATGTTGAAACCCGTGGTGTTGAAGTCCTGAAAAGTCTGGATGCGATTCTGGTGCCGGGCGGCTTCGGTGGCCGTGGTATCGAAGGCAAGATTATGACAGCACGTTACGCCCGTGAAAACAAAATCCCTTATCTGGGAATTTGTCTGGGAATGCAGGTTGCTCTGATTGAATTTGCGCGCAATGTTGCGGGTATGGAAGGGGCTAACTCGACTGAGTTTGAACCTGAATGTAAGTTACCGGTTGTAGGTCTGATCACCGAATGGCGTGATGAGAACGGCAACGTTGAAGTACGTAGCGAAGAGAGTGATCTCGGCGGAACGATGCGTGTGGGTGGCCAGCTGTGCCGTCTGACTGAAAACAGTCTGGTGCGTAACTTGTATGGTCAGGACGATATTATCGAACGTCACCGCCATCGTTACGAAGTGAACAACTTATTGTTGAAACGTATTGAAGATGCAGGCCTGCGCATTGCTGGTCGTTCAATCGATAATAAGCTGGTGGAAATTATTGAGAACCCGAATCACCCGTGGTTTGTGGCATGTCAGTTCCATCCTGAATTCACTTCAACGCCTCGCGATGGCCATCCGTTATTTGCCGGTTTCGTTGAAGCCGCAGGCAAATACCAGAAAAGCCAGTTGAAATAAGATATAGGGCGATTGATGGAGTTTTGCTCTACCTTTTGAGTAACCATCAATTGCCCGGAATTTAACTTGTACTGAGGAAAACCTAATGTCCAAAATCGTTAAAGTGCTCGGCCGTGAAATCATCGATTCCCGTGGTAACCCAACGGTAGAAGCGGAAGTACATCTGGAAGGCGGCTTTGTAGGTCTGGCTGCGGCACCATCAGGTGCATCAACAGGTTCCCGTGAAGCATTGGAACTGCGTGATGGTGATAAATCCCGTTTCATGGGTAAAGGTGTCCTGAAGGCAATTGCTGCGGTAAATGGCCCGATTGCGCAGGCTCTGGCTGGTCAGGATGCGAAAGATCAGGCGAATATCGACAAAATCATGATCGAGCTGGATGGAACTGAAAACAAATCCAACTTCGGTGCTAACGCGATTTTGGCTGTTTCTCTTGCAAACGCTAAAGCGGCAGCAGCGTCAAAGGGTATGCCTCTGTACGAGCACATTGCTGAACTGAACGGCACTCCGGGTCGATTCTCTATGCCTTTGCCAATGATGAACATCATCAACGGTGGTGAGCACGCTGATAACAACGTAGACATTCAGGAATTCATGATCCAGCCAGTAGGTGCGAGCACGCTGAAAGAAGCGGTACGCATCGGTTCTGAAGTTTTCCATAATCTGGCAAAAGTTCTGAAAGCAAAAGGCATGAACACTGCAGTGGGTGATGAAGGTGGTTATGCACCAAACCTGGAATCCAACGCAGCTGCTCTGGCCGCTATCAAAGAAGCGGTAGAACAAGCGGGTTATGTACTGGGTAAAGACATCACTCTGGCGATGGACTGCGCAGCTTCTGAATTCTATAACGAAGAAACGGGTAACTATGAACTGAAAGGCGAAGGTAAAACTTTCACTTCTCAGGAGTTCACTCACTATCTGGAAGGTCTGACCAAAGAGTATCCAATCGTTTCTATCGAAGATGGCCTGAACGAATCTGACTGGGACGGCTTTGCTTACCAGACTAAAGTTCTGGGTGATAAAATTCAGTTGGTTGGTGACGATCTGTTCGTAACTAATACCAAGATCCTGAAAGAAGGTATCGAAAAAGGTATCGCTAACTCCATTCTGATTAAATTCAACCAGATCGGTTCTTTGACCGAAACTCTGGCTGCAATCAAAATGGCAAAAGAAGCGGGTTACACAGCGGTTATCTCTCACCGCTCAGGTGAAACTGAAGATGCAACCATTGCTGATCTGGCAGTAGGTACTGCGGCGGGTCAAATCAAAACAGGTTCAATGAGCCGTTCTGACCGTGTTGCTAAATATAATCAGCTGATCCGTATCGAAGAAGCGCTGGGCAACCGTGCTCCTTTCAATGGTCTGAAAGAAGTTAAAGGTCAGGCATAATTGCTGATTTACTTCAATAAATAGTAATTTTTATTTATGATTTGGCGAAAGAGTTATACCCTTTCGCCTTATTCTTCTTTTCTTTCTCTGCCGGATAATAGATAATTATTCAGGCAACTCAAAAACCAGAAATGTGACATAACTCCATAAAATATGCTGTTTTTTTGCTCTTTTAATTATTAATTAAGCAAATCTCGCGTAGCAGATCCCAAAATCGCACACCTCGTATTTTATTTATCGTTCAGACTCCTTATTATTTCACATGTAATGTAATTCTTTAACATTTAGAGCAATGATTCATTAATTATTATTTATACATTACGGAGTTATGTTTCATTGTTGTATGGAGTCTTCATGGACGCTTCAGAATCTTTAACCCCAGCGGTCGGGCCGATGCCCTCAAATAAAAGAGGCTTTATTATTCTTGCGCTGGATATCATCTTGCTGGTTGCTTTGCTGAAGTTTTTGCCTTATAGCGAAAAAGCAAATGCAGGTTTGGCATTGATGGCATTTGTCGGTGTGTTATGGCTTACCGAAGCTATTCACGTCACAATTACTGCACTGTGTATTCCAATTCTGGCGGTTGGAA
Source organism: Xenorhabdus sp. KJ12.1 (assembly GCF_963876495.1). Lineage (NCBI taxonomy): Bacteria > Pseudomonadati > Pseudomonadota > Gammaproteobacteria > Enterobacterales > Morganellaceae > Xenorhabdus > Xenorhabdus sp. KJ12.1. Next base: position 87,282 of record NZ_CAWNQH010000024.1, on the reverse strand, counting down.
TGGGATTGATGAATACCGGTGACGCGCTGAAATCTTTTGCAAACCCAATTATATTCTTATTTTTTGGTGGCTTTGCACTGGCGACGGCGCTACATATCCAAGGTTTGGACAGACTGATAGCCAACCGTCTTCTGCTGATTGCCCGTGGGCGTTTGTCAGTGGCGGTGATGCTGATATTTGGTATCACAGCTCTGCTTTCAATGTGGATCAGCAACACGGCAACTGCTGCAATGATGTTGCCGCTTATTCTGGGTATTCTGGCTAATCTGGATGTACGTACCGAACGTAATACATTTGTCTTTGTGTTACTGGGTGTAGCGTATAGCGCCAGTATTGGCGGTTTGGGTACGTTGGTCGGCAGCCCGCCTAACGCAATTGCCGCGGCACAGCTGGGCATGGATTTTGTGACATGGATGAAATATGGCGTACCAATGGTGATTATTCTGTTGCCGGTTATGGTTATGCTGATGTACATCATGTTGCGTCCGAATCTGAATCATAAATTTGATCTGGAACTTGAACATCTGGAATGGAATGGTAAACGTATTATCACCATGTTTATTTTCCTGCTGACAGTTGTGTGTTGGATTTCCAGCTCTCTCATCAGTGATGCTCTGGGCGGCATTAAAGATTTGGATACCATCATTGCGGTGAGTGCGGCTATCCTGATTGGTATCACAGGCGTATCAACATGGTCACAGATCCAAAATAACACTGAATGGGGCGTGTTGATGCTGTTTGGTGGCGGCCTGACATTAAGTGCTGTTCTGAAAAACTCTGGTGCCAGCGAAGTGATGGCAAATGGCATGGCGGCAACATTTGGTTCAAGTCCTTGGTTTGTGATCATTGTTGCTATCGCAGCATTTATTATCTTCCTGACGGAATTTACCAGTAATACAGCCAGTGCAGCACTGCTTGTTCCTATTTTTGCCACAGTTGCGGAAGCGTTAGGCATGCCGGTGATTGTGCTGACTATGATTATTGGTATTGGTGCATCCTGTGCATTCATGCTGCCTGTAGCAACACCACCGAATGCGATTGTTTATGGCTCCGGCTATATCAAGCAGACTGAAATGGTACGTGTGGGTATCGTATTGAACTTGGCATGTATCGCAATTATCTCTGTAGTGGCTTGGTTCTTCTGGATTTAATTGATATTCATAGCAAGAAAAAAGAGGATGCCGGTTGGCATCCTCTTAACCCTAACAAGGGATGTTATGGCATAGCTTAATCTTCTTTGGTACTGATGTAGATATTTTTAACTTCAGTATAGGCATCCAGAATCATTTTATGCGTTTCCCGCCCAAGTCCTGATTTCTTATAACCGCCAAATGGTGTGTGAGCTGGCAGTTCATGGTAGGTATTAATCCATATACGGCCTGCCTCAATGGCTTTGGCGACACGCAGGGCACGGTTGATATCCTGTGTCCAGACTGCTCCCGCCAGACCATATTCTGAATCGTTAGCCATTTCCACAACTTCGTCTTCATGACTGAAAGGAATGACACAAAGCACTGGCCCGAAAATTTCCTCCTGAGCTACCCGCATATTATTAGTCACATTGGTCAGGATCGTTGGCTGGACAAAGAAGCCATCGTCATAACCTGCACCAGTAATGCGTTTACCACCGGTAAGAATAGTCGCACCTTCCTGTTTAGCGAGGTCAATATAGCTCAGAATCGTATTCATCTGCTCTTCACTGACCTGACAGCTCATCTCAGTGGCCGGCTCCATCGGGTCACCGACGCGGATAGATTCAAAGACGGTTTTTAATGATTGCAGGAATGAATCATAGATATCTTTATGCAGGAATAGACGAGCACCAGACTCACAAGCTTGCCCCTGATTCAGCAAAATAGCGTGGGCTGCACATTTGACTGCTTTTTTCATATTGGCATCAGGGAAAACGATATTGGCAGATTTACCTCCCAGCTCGAGCGTCGCGGGAATAAGTCTTTTAGCGGCGGCGGCGGCAACGTTGTAACCGACTTCTGTTGAGCCTGTAAAGGCTACCTTGTCAATGCCTTCATGATCGAGGATCGCCTGACCAACAACAGAGCCACGGCCTGTGACGATATTGACAACGCCCGCAGGAAGAACCTGATTAATGATACGGCCTAGTTCTAACAGCGTGATAGGCGTCAGGCTGGCTGGGTTGATAACGATAGTATTACCGGCAGCCAGAGCAGGCGCAATTTTCCAGGCTGCCATCAGCAGAGGGAAGTTCCAGGGAATAATTTGACCAATGACACCTATTGGCTCTCTGATAACCAGACTGAGAGTATTTTCATCAATGACATCAGATGCATCAGAGTGAGCACGGATCACTCCAGCAAAATAACGGAAATGATCGATAGCGAATGGGATATCAAAATTACGGCATAAAGATTGTGTTTTACCCCCATCTAAGGTTTCCAGAGTGATAAAACGTTCTGCTTCAGCTTCCAGTAAATCGGCAATTTTCAGTAGGAGGGATTGTTTTTTTTCGGCTGAAGTTTTTCGCCATGCCGGTAAAGCTTTTTTTGCCGCCCGGACAGCCAGTTCAACATCCTGAGCATTTCCTGCTGCATATTCAGTCAGTAATTCTCCGGTTGCCGGATTATAGCTCTTCATGGTTTCTTTTGAAGTGCTATCTACCCATTCGCCGCCAATCAGCATTCTATAAGATTTGGCTGGTAATAGTTCTGTTGCGATATCATGTAACTTCTTCATTATATTCTCCAGATACTTTGATTTTTGGTATGCTAAACCATATATTCAAAAAAATTATTGAGTCTATTCTTAATTCTGGATTTAAATATATAAGACCTGTATCAATAAATAAGAGGGTAATGTGTATATTTTAACGAAGTAATAAACACTGGAAATAAATTCAGTGAATGATTGTTGATGTGGTTTTATTATTATTTATGTGCGGTTCTGTTGTGTTTTTAATATAAACATTCTATTTTTCATTAAATCATAAATAGATTTTTAATTATTATCTCGTCAATTTTATTATCAATATAATTTATTATCGCTATCGACTTACATTATAGGTTTTTCAGGTAACTAGTGAAAAATATTATAGAATAAAAATAGCTTAATCTAAAAATACAAGACGATGGTAAACAATTTGTAAATGCACCTTATTTAATAATAATTTTTTCAGTTAAGTGAGTTTATTTTTATCGCTCTCTGCTATTATTACACTACAGCTAATTGGGCGGGGTTGATTATGAGAAAATTGTTAGTAATTTGTTTATTGGGTTTTACATTAGCAGGGTGTGACAATCCGCTGAAGATTGATGGAACGAATGGAATAGCGGTAAAAACATCCATTGAAAAAATCAGGGATACCTTACCTGAAGATAAAAAACTAAAATTCGATGATTCATTGAATATTGTTATGTTTCATAATATCGACTTTGATGAACTGTTTAAGAACAACAAGCAGGGAAAAATAAAATATGATGCTATGGAAAGCCTGGAAAAAAGCTTTTACCAGTCATTGAATGGGAAAACCGCTGATCAGATTATTAATGAAGCAGAAAAAATTAAGAAAAATAATAAAGCGCCCTGATTGCGGGGCATTTTAGCGGTTATTGAGGCTTATCCGGTTTATTTTTTCCCAAAAGCGTTAATCGTTCCCCACATTGTCGGCAGATATAGCAGCTTTTACCTCTGAGCACCTTATTATGTTGTCTGATGCTTAATTCATGCTGCTGACAGTGACAACCATAGATGAATATCTTGCTGCAAACGGATTGTACTGAAAATTGATGGGTTCGGTTGGCAGGTACTTTAAACACGGTTTCCATAATATAACGCCACTCTTTGCCGTGAGGAGCAACCTTGCCAAACTGATGATAAACCAATAAGTGAGCTAATTCGTGGGGGATGACTTCATCAATAAACGACTGCTCGTTTTCAATAAGCAAAATTGGGTTAAGACGAATTTCCCAATCTTGTAAACGAGCACTTCCTGCAATTGTCCCTCTTTGCTGGTAGGTCACACAGGGTTCAGGAAACGTTTGCTGAAGGAATTCACTGGCCTGAATCATTTTTTGCCGTAAAGCGCGCATGACTGCTTGCTGTAGTGGAAAAGGAACCTTAACGGATTTCATAAACAGCGATAATTATGTGGTAACTGAATTTGAATAGTAACTTAACACAAAAAAAGCCCGCGTGTTATGAGCGGGCTTTTTAATGTTGTGGGATTATTTCAGCCCGGCTGCATCACGCAGGATCTCAGCTTTATCTGTTGCTTCCCACGGGAACTGCTCACGACCGAAATGACCGTATGCCGCAGTATCACGATAGATTGGATGCAGTAGATCCAGCATTTTGATCAGCCCATAAGGACGCAGATCGAAGAACTCACGTACCAGTTGAACCAATGTTGATGTTGGCACTTTTTCAGTTCCAAACGTCTCAACCATGATAGAAGTTGGTTCAGCAACACCGATAGCGTAAGAAACCTGAATCTCACAGCGGTCAGCCAGACCTGCGGCAACGATATTTTTAGCTACATAACGTGCCGCGTAAGCCGCAGAACGGTCAACTTTAGATGGATCTTTTCCTGAGAATGCTCCACCACCGTGACGAGCCATACCACCGTACGTATCAACAATGATCTTACGGCCTGTCAGACCACAGTCACCCATTGGGCCACCAATCACAAAACGGCCTGTTGGGTTGATGAAGTATTTTGTCATCGGAGTGAGCCATTCTGCTGGTAAAACAGGCTTGATGATCTCATCCATAACTGCTTCTTGCAGCTCTTTCTGACCGATTTCTTCTGAATGTTGAGTAGAAAGTACAACGGCATCAATGCCGACAATTTTGCCGTTGTCATACTGGAATGTAACCTGACTTTTGGCATCCGGACGCAACCAAGGTAATGTATTGTTTTTACGTACATGCGCCTGACGCTCAACCAGACGGTGAGCATAGGTAACAGGTGCTGGCATAAGAACATCGGTTTCATTGGTTGCATAACCAAACATCAATCCCTGATCACCTGCTCCTTGTTCCAGAGGGTCAGCTCGGTCTACACCCTGATTGATATCAGGAGATTGTTTACCAATCGCACTGATTACTGCACAGGAATTAGCATCAAAGCCCATTTCTGAACTGGTGTAGCCAATCTCACGTACTGTATTACGGGTAATTTCTTCGATATCAACCCAGGCGCTGGTAGTGATTTCACCACCAACCATAACCATGCCGGTTTTTACATAAGTTTCGCAGGCTACACGAGCCTTAGGATCTTGTTCTAGGATTGCATCAAGAACAGCGTCGGAAATTTGGTCGGCAATTTTATCTGGATGACCTTCTGAAACAGATTCAGAAGTAAAAAGGTGTGTAGTCATTATATTTCGATACCTTAAATATAATCTTGGTTTAAGGGTGGATGTTTTACCATCTAGACGGCTAGTCTAAGTCACTATCACTAAATATACCAGTTTTTTTGGTTCCAAATACCTTCTGTTGTGTGACATTTTGGATTTCTTATCTGTCATTCCTTGAAATGTGCAGTTTAAAGAAATCTAACTTCTTGCGCGTTATCTCTTTGTGTGTTGTTGATTGGGCTAGTTTGTTCTTTTGTGCCCTAATATCACCCGGAATTGACGGAATACAAAAAATAATTATTTCTTTATTTTCAAATTGTTATTTTGTTGGTGGGGTTTATTTATCCAAGTAAATAGTGATAGAAGTGTTTTATATTAGTAAGAGATTGTTTACTTTCTATAAAGATAACGATGGAAATTTATCGGATATGATTATCTATATCTGTTAGGCATCAATAAATTTCATTTTGCAATTTTGTAGGATTACAGGTATAAACAGCGCCCTATAACTGATAGGTTTTTTATACTTCAAGTTATAGGCGTTTGCCGGATACGTTTTATGCGTGTTCTGCGTCTCATCAATTGAGAAACGGCTTTCGTAAAGCCATGTGGGGTGAATGGGGTTATGAACCATTATTTGCTGCTTGTTAACAACCGACAGCCACATTATGCCATTGGTGTATCCACATCTTGTTCCTTTCTTATCAATATGAATTCATTCCGATGTTACCTGAAACATTCGAGTAGACAGGTTGCTTCGGACAGAAGCCGTATTACCAAACCGTAAATATACATATTGTTTAGCTCCCTCTAAACGTTTTTATAATTTAAGAGCATGCTATTCCCTGACATTTATAAATGCGCAAGATACGCACACTAAATATAGTGTCTTGGGTTATTGACTACAGGTGAAGGCAAACCTCTACTCCATGAAGGAGACTGCCATGAATGATAATATCGCTCGTAAAATGCGCCAGACTTACAATATTGCATACTGGGGCGGCAACTATTACTACGTCAATGATCTGGGTAATGTCAGTGTTTGTCCAAATCCTGATTTGCCGGAAGCTCAGGTTGAGATTGTTGATCTGGTAAAGAAAGTTCAACAAGAGAAAAAACAATTACAGTTGCCAGCATTGTTCTGTTTTCCTCAGATCCTGCAACATCGTTTGCGTTCCATTAATGCCGCCTTTAAACGTGCGCGTGAATCCTATGGTTATAAAGGTGACTATTTTCTGGTTTATCCGATTAAGGTGAACCAGCAGCGTCGCGTGATTGAATCACTGGCTAATTCTGGCGAACCTGTCGGTCTGGAGGCTGGCTCCAAGGCTGAGCTGATGGCTGTATTGGCTCATGCAGGTATGACACGGACTGTAATTGTCTGTAATGGTTATAAAGATCGTGAGTATATCCGTCTGGCACTGATCGGTGAAAAACTGGGACACAAAGTGTATCTGGTCATTGAGAAAATGTCTGAGATCGCAATGGTGCTGGAAGAAGCGGAACGTATTAATGTCGTACCTCGTCTTGGTGTGCGGGCGCGTCTTGCTTCACAGGGAGCGGGTAAATGGCAGTCCAGTGGCGGGGAAAAGTCCAAATTTGGTCTGGCGGCCGCACAGGTTCTACAACTGGTTGAAACTCTTCGATCAGCCGGAAAACTGGATAGCCTACAATTGCTGCATTTCCATCTGGGTTCCCAGCTGGCAAATATCCGTGATATAGCAACAGGTGTGCGTGAATCCGCCCGTTTTTATGTCGAGCTGCATAAGCTGGGTGTCAACATTCAGTGTTTTGATGTGGGAGGAGGACTGGGTGTTGATTATGAAGGTACACGTTCCCAATCAGAATGCTCTGTTAACTATGGCCTGAACGAATACGCGAACAACGTTATTTGGGGAATTGGGGATGCCTGTGAGGAAAATGGCCTGCCACATCCGACGGTCATCACAGAATCTGGTCGTGCATTAACGGCTCATCATACAGTTTTAGTCTCCAATGTTATTGGAGCGGAATGTAATGAATTCACCGAGACGACACCACCGGCAGAAGATGCTGCACGTCCTCTGACAAGTTTGTGGGATACATGGCTGGAAATGCAGGATGATGGCTACAAACGTTCTTTGCGTGAATGGCTGCATGATAGTCAGTTTGATCTGTATGATGTTCATACCCAGTATGCCCACGGAATTCTGAATCTATCTGAACGAGCTTGGGCAGAGGAATTATATTTAAATATCTGTCGCCGTATTCAGCAGGATCTTGATCCAAGTAACCGTGCTCATCGTCCGATCATTGACGAATTACAGGAGCGCATGGCAGATAAACTCTATGTGAACTTTTCTCTGTTTCAGTCCATGCCGGATGCCTGGGGGATCGATCAGCTGTTCCCTGTTCTGCCGCTTGAAGGGCTGGATAAACCGCTGGATCGTCGCGCTGTTTTGCTGGATATCACTTGTGACTCTGACGGTATCATTGATCATTATGTTGAAGGTGATGGTGTGGCAACAACAATGCCAATGCCAGCCTATGATCCGGAAAATCCGCCACTGATCGGTTTCTTTATGGTTGGTGCCTATCAGGAAATTCTGGGTAATATGCATAACCTGTTTGGTGATACTGCGGCTGTTGATGTCTACGTTAGCGAAAACGGTGAAGTGACTTATCAACAGAGTGAAGAGGGCGATACAGTTGCTAATATGCTGCAATATGTGAAACTGGAGCCTCAGGTACTGCTGACCCGCTTCCGTGATCAGGTGAAATCGACCGATTTGGCTGAAAATCTACAGGAACAGTTCCTGCAAGAGTTTGAAAGTGGCCTGTATGGTTATACTTATTTAGAAGATGAGTAATTCTAATAATTAGTTGGTGCTATATTCTCATGGATCTTGGATTGTATTGAAGTGGTAAAGGAATGAATCCAACAAAGAGGACCGTGGGTAATTTTATTCAGAATGGAAGCGCCTTTCAGGCGCTTCTCAATCCAACAAGGTTGATATTCTGTTACAATTAATTAATTTTTAAATTAAAATAATTAATGTTTTAAAACGATCATAATATATTGAATGCTGAAAAAAAACAGCTAAATATAGTCAGTGATAATTATACTAAAATAAAAGAATAGTTTAGTTTAATTTAATGAATAAAAAATAATTTGAATTATATTAATATCAATCTACACTTAATATAATTAAAGCGTAATTTTTTCATGAAAAAATATTAAAGTTAGATTGAGGGGTGAAACAATTAATACTTTATATTAATCTTAATTATAATCCTATATTATAAAAATACATCCTTTCTGAGAAACGAAGAAATGTTTCTTTTTCTAGAGAAAAGTTCTATTTTTTATCTAAAAAATTAGGAGTATTATCATGACTGAACTTAAAGTTATTGAAAACGTATATATATCTAAATTAGAGGTGCTTCCTCCTGAATATATAGATAATGCCAATACTGTTAAACTCTATTTTTATACTTTCGATGGAAAAAAACGTACTGATTATGGACCCTATTATTTTTCTCGGAGGGATGCACTGGAAGGAACAGAGATGTATATAGCTCTGTTGATGGCTTTATTATCTAAGAAAAAAGTTAATTTGAAAGTTAATCCTCCATATGTATATCTTATTGGTGTTGTTATAGATGACTCTCCTGAGTGAATATTAGATAGTCTGGAGAGACGGAATGGGGATTAATTTAAATAATATAAAACAAGGTTTATATTATGAAAAATAAAAATGAAATTACACCAAAAAAAGAGATGGATGTTTTTCCTGAGCCGAATATTTCAGAGTATAAAGACGATAATTTTAACAATAAATGTGAATTAATGTATGAAAAAAAATCACCTCAAATTTTTAGTAAAATATCACATAATATTTCATATAAATTAAGGGCTAAAGATGGCTCTTTGTTAGCAATGGATAGAAAGGGAATTATATCCGGGAAACGATACGTTTTTTTTGCAAAAGATATACCTTTTCATACAAATGATGTGGTTATTATCAAGTTTTATGGAGATCCAAGCGAAGGTGGTCAGTTAGTAACTGGTTATAAGGAAAATAAATATGATAAATATTTTCTTTATGCTAATGGACCCGAAACATCATGGAATTGGATTTATTGGGATAAAGCAGGTGAAAGCTCTAAAGAGCTATTAATAAGGATGCGAGTAGAATATGCTGGGCAATCGATAGTGGGTGACCTGTATAAACTTATTTGGGATAATAATGGAACAGACATGTTCCTTTGCAGAGCAGATGACGAGTGGGGATATGTATCTTCTAAAGATTATACTCTTTTTACCTTTGAATCTTGTTTTATTGATCAAAATGATATATTTGAAAAACTAAAAAATACCTGGCCCACTGCTGAAATTTATTTCCATATGAAAAAACAAAACTATGAAGCAATTAGTAATATAACAATTAATGAGATATATAATGAGTCTGGATTAGATAAATATAAAATTAGAGATTATTCATTTACTAGTGAAGACTTTTGCTATGTATACAAATCAGAAGCATCAAAGCATGCATACAATAAAGAATTAACGCATGGGTATGCTGTTGGAATCATGTATTTTACTCAAAACGATAATACTATTGGCGCGGTTAACGTTTTTATCGATTCTTCACTGGATGTTTATATTTTCAATCCAGAATTTCGTTCTATAATAAAAGTTAAAGACTGGGATTATCCACCTTCGAAAATAATAATGTAAACATAACTTAAAAAACCAAATTCTTTGTCATTTTTATTTGAACGATTAAATACATATTATGTGGATAATTTACAAAAATTTTCAGGGGAATTTCATAATGGGTTATTTCATAATTATTAACATAATAAGCGCTGTGAACAGCGCTTATTATAACAAAAAATCAAACTAATTTAATCTCTATTCGGTTTAATCCCTTTCCTTTATTCTTTCTGGATAATTTAACTGTTCCTATTTCTTTTGTATTGCTCACATGCGTACCGCAACAAGGCATTTCTATTTCGTTGCAACACCATAATCTTATTCCATCCTGATATTTAAAAACTATCTCGTGTCCTTGACTGATAAAGCGATTGACTTCTTGTTCCAGTGCAGAGAGGGATTGAGGATCAATATTCTGTGAAAGAAAATAGTCTGCACGGTCTTTTTCATTATTAACAAAAGAGCCTTCGATAGACAAAAAAGTGGGCATTTTTCGCATGAAGAATTCGACAATATGGCTGGCAGTATGCAGCCTCATTGTATTCAGTCTTCTGGTACTATCGATTTGCCCCTCGATTTTCTGCCCGATACTGAAATTATCAGTTGTGACATAGTGTCTTATCGGAGCACTAAAATCTAATTTCCCTTCATCGGTATTGTCGACATGTACAGCGGTTACCGGATATTCGCCAATGGAACCAATATCGAAATCCTGATTCCCGGAAAGAGGATAAAATAATGTCTGATCCAGAACTATGTGATCATCACCTACATAGATGACAGTAGCTTCGAAATGTTTTTCATAGGGAATTTCGTCAAATAATCGTTTTGTTGAAAGCATGGTTACTCTCTTTATATCAAGATATCAAGAATAAAAAAATAGAATCAAAAAAGACGATAACTGAGATGATTTAGCTAGAGATTCAATCAAAATTAAAATTACCGGAACAGCGGAGACTATTCAACGATTCTTATAGAATTGGTGTAACGGAAGCATGGTTATTGTGTACTAAATTGAGGGGTTCCATTTTTTCCAGATAGTTGCTGCGTTTATTTCATCTAATTACCTCAAAAGTGTAGCAAGAAAAAATGATGTCTAATACTATATGCCCGAATATTGGTAGGTATGAGTAATTATCTGTTTTTTGATATTAATTGGTTGTTTTTAAAGGTTATTTAAAAAGTCAGACTTCTTGTGAAGTTAGCGTAATGTAATCAAGCCCTATGTTAATTAAACAGAAGGCTTTAGAGGATATATTATGAGTATTAGTTCCTTAGGAAACCAAATCGATAACTCTCTGGTTTCAAACGCCTTTGGCTTCCTGCGCTTCCCGTTGAATTTCCAGCCTTATTCCGGTGATGCGGAGTGGGTTATTACCGGTGTACCCTTTGATATGGCAACATCCGGCCGGGCTGGTAGTCGCCACGGGCCAGCCGCTATTCGTCAGGTCTCGACAAATCTGGCTTGGGAAAGCAGCCGGTGGCCCTGGAACTTCAGCCTGCGCAAGCGCCTGAATGTGGTTGATTGTGGTGATCTGGTCTTTAATTTTGGTGATGCGCAGGATATGAGCGACAAACTACAGGCTCATGCTGAGAAAGTGCTGGCATCAGGCAAAAAAATGCTGACTTTTGGTGGCGATCACTTTGTCACGTTACCGCTGTTGCGTGCTCATGCGAAGCATTTCGGTAAAATGGCTCTGGTTCATTTCGATGCTCATACCGATACTTATCCTAACGGCAGTAAGTTTGATCACGGTACGATGTTTTACCATGCGCCAAACGAAGGGTTGATCGATCCGGCGCATTCTGTCCAGATCGGTATTCGTACTGAACACGATACAGATAATGATTTCACGGTATTAGATGCAGGGCAGGTGAATGATCGCAGCGTTGAAGATGTTGTTGAGCAGATCAAATCTGTTGTCGGCGATCTGCCGGTATACCTGACTTTTGATATTGATTGTCTTGATCCGGCATTTGCGCCCGGTACAGGAACACCAGTGATCGGTGGTTTAACTTCAGATCGTGCGCTGAAAATTCTGCGCGCTCTGCAACCGCTGAATATCGTTGGTATGGATGTGGTGGAAGTTGCTCCTTCCTATGATCAGTCAGAAATTACCGCGCTGGCAGCAGCAACAATCGGTCTGGAATTACTGTATTTGCAGGCTTCGAAAAAAGCTGTTTAGCTTCAACCGCGATTATAATTTCCATTTTGAAAGTTCCTCTTAATGTTGTAATAGCACTCGCTTCAGTGAGTGCTATTAAAGCTGCCATTTATATCTATAAAGAGAAAATCAGTGGTAATTCGGATGGTATATTGACATGTCGGTTTTGTTACATCTTGTGGATTATCCTTGCAACAAATGAGACAAAGAAAAGATGTTGGTCTATAGTAGCGCATAATAATTTCTATTATTAACTATAACTTAAAGGTATTAAATATGCGCATCTTATGGTTTGTTGTAATTATTGGTTCAGTCTTAGGACTCATAATGGGGCTACTGCCCGCGTTATTTTTGTCTAACAGTGCTCCCCAAGAAGCCGCTGGAGCAGCTATTGCAGTTGCATGTTCGGTAGTGCCTTATTGTATTGCCCGTGCTGTTAGTATGCTGAACGGAAATTCAAAAAAAGACGATTAATGTAATGATAAGCGGTATTAATCTTAGTTAATACTTCAGGCCAAGGATGGCTTAGTTAGCTTCCATTCAGATAAAAAGTATTCCCAAACGCACCTATTGTTCCCAAATTGAAACAATCCCGCAAAACCATCGCTTAACCTTGCAGCATAGAAAAACTGCGTTAGGATGTTTTAAAAGGCATTCTTATGAGGATACAAGCATGATAATCACTTCAACTGAATTTAAGAATAATGATTTCCTGAGTAAAGAGCAGGAATTCAATGAGTTTGGTGGTAACGGTGGTAATCGCTCACCTGAGCTTGTCTGGACAGATGCACCTGCCGGAACAAAAAGTTTTGCGGTCACGGTTTATGATCCTGATGCCCCAACGGGCAGTGGTTTCTGGCACTGGGTGGCATTTGATATTCCGTTGGAAATACAGGCTTTATCCCCAGATGCCGGACGGAGTGATGGCAGCAAATTACCAGCTGGCATCATTCAGAGCAGAAATGATTACGGGCAGTTTGGTTTCGGTGGAGCGTGTCCGCCAGAGGGAGATAAAGCCCATCGCTATATTTTCACGGTACATGCTATGTCAGTAGAAAAACTGGGTATTGACGCTGAAATAACAAATGCGGTCGCACGTTTTATGATCTACGCCAATAGTCTGGCAACCGCCACTATTACCGGTTATTACCAGCGTTAACTGATTCATTGTTTTCCGGTTTTAAGATCTTCAGTTTATAAAAAAAGGGTATCAATATATGAGCAGCAATTCTTTTTCTTCTCCAAAGAAAGTTCAATGGAATCAGGGATTACAACAGGAAGCCGTCGAGATCCTGTCTAATGATGGCGGAATGATTGTCTGCCCGACTAAAGTGGGTTACATCATTATGACGTCTGATGCGAAAGGGCTGGAGCGCAAATTTGAGGCTAAGCAGCGCAATCGTAATAAGCCCGGAGTTGTATTGTGTGGATCTCTGGAACAGTTGAAAGAGCTGGCTCAGCTTAACCCGGAAATTGAAGAGCTTTATCAGAAACACTGGGATGCAGATGTGTTATTGGGCTGTATCTTGCCGTGGAAAGAAGAAGCGCTTAATCGTATTCCCGATGATGGTTCCAAAGAGCTGATGATGGATGGTCGTGGTACAAGCTGTTTTGTCATTAAATTTGGTAAGCCCGGTGAAATTCTGGCGAAAGAGCTGTGGGAAAAATACGGTAAATTCTCTTTCGCCAGCTCAGCTAACCCATCAGGCAAAGGTAATCGTGGTTTGGTGGAGTGTATTGGTGAACGCATTGAGGAGCGTGCAGATCTGATTATTACTGCCAATGATTATGTGAAATCTATTCAGCCGAATGAGACTGAGCAAACCCGTTATGAGCAGGGTGTGATGATTTCAATGGTAGATGACAATGGTAAATTAGTACCGACACAAAATGGTCAGCGTGATATTACACCGTGCCCGGTATTGATCCGTAAGGGGCTGGATGTCCATAAGATCATGGTAATAATGTCTGATATTTTCACAACATGGGATTACCGTCACGGCAACTATTATTGATAATCGCTGCGGGTGCGGCACCGTACCCGCTCAAATTACGGCGAATAAAGCCAGAAGAAACTAATTCTGTCCGGTTGGTCACACTGGCTTTGGCAAAAATATTACGCAGATGAGTTTTTACCGTAGAGAGAGAAATACTGAGCTGTAATGCTATGCGTTTATTACTCGCTCCTTCCCTGACCCACTGAATAATTTCTTGTTCTTTTGCGGTGAACGTGACCTGTGCATCGGGCAAAATATCAAAAGTCATTAATTCGGCCACAGGAATAATAGAGTGAAGTCTGATGATTTCCTGATGTTGAAACGGATAGTCCCTGAAAACTGAAAGACCCGCGAGAATTTTATTCCCACGGCGGATAAAGATTTCGATTCTATCCGTTAATTTATTGGGCTGCATAAAATCATGATAGAACTGTTGGCCACTCTCTTTCATATTGTCGTTCATGCTGACAAGACGCTGTTCATTGTGTCTGAAATTTTCCGGATGCAGCGGGTCTAACTGACAAAAATACGCGACATATGCCTGATACATATCGGGTGTGATGCCATACAGGATATGGTGTTCGGGCTGCCACTTTTCATTAACGAGATAATAAACAGCGGCAGACACGGGAATGATGTGAGCAATAGTATTCAGGCAGCAATTAACCAGTGTCTGTTGATGATGGCTGAGTGGTGATGTATTCATTGATCGTACCTATCTGATCCAGTTGTGAATTTATCATGGCTTTTCTGATTATGAATACAAAATATACATATTAATAATGTGAGATTGATTGCATTATTAAAAACTTATTCTTTCATGTTTTATCTGCTTTTAGACTGACTTTGTACATATTGCCTTTTATTTATTAACATATTAATTGATTGTTTTTTCATTATCGCCTGATATTTCTTGAGTTACGGTATTTTTTATCTTTTTCTTTGGTACTTTTCGGCAAAAAACAGTATGAGATACCCCTTTTGGGTATCGTTCTTTAGAATGATGGCAACACTTTTCCCCTTATCCCTATAGTTAAATCACAGTCACCGTTCGTTTACAAAAAATTCACAATTAAACCGACTGTATCTCAGGGTAAAAGGGGGAAGAAAAATGAATATGTCCTCAAAGTTAATCTCACATATTGAGAAGGGTAAAGTCGGTTTTCCGACGACACTTGCCAGTTCTGTTGGTGTGATTATGGCAAGTCCGGTTATTTTAACCGTCACCAGCGGGTTCGGGATAGGGGGTGATACATTCGCTCTGGCTGTGTTTCTCAGCTTTATTGTGATGCAGGCTCAGTTAACAACGTTTGCTGAGGCTGCCGCGATTTTGCCTACTTCCGGCTCAGTATATGATTATATTTCTTGTGGTATGGGACGTTTCTGGGCAATAACCGGAGCACTTTCTGCCTATTTAATCGTGCATGTTTTTGCCGGTACTGCGGAAACCATTCTTTCCGGCATTATGGCATTGGTGAATTTTGAAAGCCTCAATACCGTGATGGAGAGCAATAATGCGTCCTGGATGGTTGGAGTAGGGCTAGTGATCACCTTTGGTCTACTTAATGCGTTTGGGATCGAGGCATTCAGTAGAGTGGAGATTGTACTGACGTTTGCCATGTGGAGTACGTTAGTGATCTTTAGTTTGTGTGGCCTGCTTATGCCATTTCACACTTCAGTTGATGGCTGGTTTGGTGAGCCGCTGAATATTGCTGAACCGACCGTGATATTAAGTTTGATCGGCATGGCGATGTTTATGTTTATGGGCTGTGAGCTGGTGACGCCAATGGCACCAGAAATTAAAAATTCAGCAACAGTCATCCCTCGTGCAATGGCAATCGGATTGTGTGGTGTCGCGTTCTGTATGTTTATGTACGGTGCTGCGATGACACATCAGGTGGAAAACGTCATTGTTGACCCAGCAAATAATGTCAGGTTACTGGAAACTCCGATGGCAATTCCGGCTTTTGCCGGTCAGGTCATGGGGGATTTTGGTAAATACTGGATTGGTTTTGGCCTGCTGCTGGCGGGAGCGGCAACGATTAATACGCTGATGGCTGCTGTTCCCCGTATTTTATACGGTATGGCACTTGACGGTACTTTACCCCGTATTTTCATCTACCTGCACCCAAGATTTAAAACGCCCGTATTTGGTATTTTAGTGGCTGTTTTGATCCCCTGTATCCATGCTTTTGCCATTCAGGGCGATTTGAATCGCATTATGCCGCTGGTATTGGCTGCGGTTTGTTCTTGGGGAACGGCTTATCTGTTAGTCACAATTTCTGTCATCCTGCTACGTATCCGTCGTCCTGACCTGCATCGTGCCTATAAATCACCGTTTTTCCCTTTACCGCAGATTATTTCCGGTGTGGGAATTGTCATCGCTCTTATTTACATTACGCCTCCGGGCATGGATAAAGCGGATGTTTATATTCCGTTTATGATAATGCTTGGTTTAACAGCGGCCTATGCACTGGTATGGACGATATTTGTTCAGAAAGTTAATCCATTTAAGCCTGTCGAGGTGGAAGACGTACTGTCTAAAACGTTCTCTGAAACTGAATTGAAGGAGATTAAACTTGAGCCATTACGCAGCCTCCGCTAAATCTTCTTTCTGGCAAAAGATCAATCAACAGCGCTTGCCTGCCGACTATCAGGCAGGCCTGACTCTTAATCGGCTGGAGCGTGATCTCCAGCCTTATGATTGTGAAAGGACGGAGCCGGGAGAGCTGATCGTCAGACCAGAAGACCAGTTGGCAATATGTGTCAGCGAAAGGGTGAAAAAGTTGTTTATGGCATTCATCGTTTATACGCGTTTTTCTGTTTCCGGTGTGATAGATCAACCTTTGAATGCCGATATACAGGTAAAGACGGGAGGTAGCCTGCGTAAAAAGCGGGTGAGATTCTGTTCAAAACAGGAAGATGGACTCAAATTGATTGAACAATTGGCGCAATATCCTGTGATTCGACAGACGTTAGAGGAACTGGATTTCCGGTCATGCAGCCTGCAAATCACGGAAGGAAAATGGTGTTGCGAAATTGAACATTTTGCTGCTTCTGAAATTGTCAGCCGGTTTCCGGCGACCCGCCGTTATCTGCGTTTAACATCAGAGCAGCGTCATCGTTTACTCAGTACGTTGCATCTGATCCATCAGCTTATGCTGCAAGGTATTGGCAAAAAGCCGTACACGTGAAGAGAGCGTTTCTTCAGATTTAAACAGGACCCAGGATTGATAGATATCCATGTCCCATTCGGGCAGAAGCCTTATCAGTTTTCCGGCGGTGACGGATTCATGGGTGATATAGTCCGGTAGGTAAGCAATACCCGCTCCAGCCAGCGCCGAACTCATTAATGCTACACTATTATTAATGCGAAAACGGCTGCGCACTTCAATATCAAATTTATTTCTCTCTTTCTGAAACGGAAGGGAGATAGTATGAGCAGGGCCGCGAAACAGCAGATAATCATAACGGGGAAGATCTTCTGGCCTCTCTATAGTCGGAAACTGGCTGAGATAGTCCGGAGTAGCGTAAAGCCCCCAGGTGATATCAATCAGGGGCATCACAAGTGGATGGTCTGGTGTTTCACGGCCTACCACAATGGCGATATCACATTGATCTTTTTCCATGTTAATGATCCTGTCGGTCAGTTCCAGATCGACGCTGACATGGATATTTCCGGCAACAAAATTGTTCAGGGCCGGAACAATGCATTGACTGCCGAAAGATACCGGTGCAATCAGGCGCAGGCTTCCCATCGGTTCTTCATGGAAATTACGGATAAAACGTTCGGCATTTTTGGCTTCATTCAGAATACGCTGACAATATTGGTAATAGCTCATTCCGACTTCTGTCACCTGAATCTTGCGTGTGGTTCGGTTGAGTAACTGAGTACCGAGCCTGATTTCTAACTGTGCGATTTCACGACTGACGGAAGACTTAGAAAGCCTTAATGATTTTGCCGCTTCGGTAAAGCTCAATGTCTCTACGACACGGGCAAAGATCACCATTGAGCTGAGATTCTCAATATTATTCATAAAGTAACCTGATGATTTACTCCGAAAAACGATAACATATCACAGGTTCTGTTCAGAAGGGCTTTATTCTCTGTAGAAATTTTTCATTTAACGAACGACTGTTCCATGACAGAAACAGTGAGCCGAACGGTGGCATTTTGCTGCGATAAAGAGTAATTATTTTATAACAATAACAAGCTGTTCTTTTTCAGCATGTCTAAATATTCTGGAGGGCAATGTGAGATGAACCAAACTATGACACAAAAGATTCTCGCTCGGGCGAGTGGGCGTAAACAGGTCACACCGGGCGAAGTGGTTTGGGCAAAAGTGGATATCCTGATGTCCCATGATCCCTGTGCCCCCGGCGTTGCCAGCGTATTTAAAAAAGAGTTTGGTCAGGATGCCAAGATCTGGGATCCGACCCGTTTCATTATGATCCCAGACCATTTTGTTTACTCTGCTGATCCGCAGGCTAACCAGAATATACGGGTAATGCGTGAATTTGCCGCAGAACAGAATGTTAAGTATTTCTATGATGTCGGAACCCCCAATTACAAAGGTGTTTGTCATATCGGATTGGCGGAGGGAGGCCATACTCGCCCCGGAGAAGTTTTATTGGGGACGGATTCTCATACTGTTACCGCCGGCGCATTCGGAACATTCGCGATTGGACTGGGGATTACTGATGCTGCTTATGCCATAGGAACGGGAGAAATTCCGCTGAAAGTTCCGAGTACCATTCGTGTGAATTTTACCGGCACGAAGCCAGCTCATGTTCTGGCTAAGGATATGATCCTGGCGGTATTGTCAGAACTGACAGTAGATGGCGCGACCTATCAGGCGATTGAATTCGGTGGCAATGTCATTGATGAATTATCTGTCGAAGAGCGTATGACGATTTGTAATATGGTCGTCGAGTGCGGTGCCAAAAATGGCATTATGGTACCGAATCAGGCAACGCTTGATTATCTGGCAGAGCGGAATGAGGTGCCGTTTGAGATTGTTTACCCGGATGAAGACGCCCAATATACCCGTGTATTAAATATTGATGTATCGGATATGCAGCCGAAGATAGCCAAACCGCATTCTCCGGATAATGTGGTTTCCATTGAAAAAGTTGCCAATGTTGCTATTTCTCAGGCCTATATCGGTTCCTGTACCGGCGGCAAGATTGAAGATTTCGTTGCTGCTGCCCGTATTATAAAAGGCCATAAGGTTAAAATTCCGACTTACGCGGTACCAGCAACAAAAGAAGTATTCCATAAAACCATCACAACCCAGATTGAGGGCGTTTCTGTTTATCAGATTTTAACGGATGCGGGAGTGAAACTTTCTGCTGAAGCGGGTTGTGCTGCCTGTTGTGGAGGCCCATTGGATACTTTTGGTCGCGTTAATGATCCGATATCCGTGATATCCACGACTAACCGTAATTTCGTCGGAAGAATGGGGCATAAGCGCGCTAATATTTACCTTGCTTCACCGTACTCTGTTGCTGCGGCAGCAATTACTGGCCAGATCACTAATCCGGGAGAATTTTTATGAGTGATGTCGTTATGAATGATGCTGTTTTAAATGAACATAAGGAAAATATCATTCGTGGTCAGGTTTATGTTCTGGAGGATAATATTGATACTGACCAGATTCTGGCCGGGGAATATATCAAGGTAAATCCCTCTTCACCTGAAGGTTATGCTCAATTAGCGTCACTGGCGATGTGTGGATTACCTGAAGGATCGCTGCCTTTTATTGATGAAGAAAAAGGTAAGGCGAAATATCCGATTATTGTTGCCGGGCAGAATTTTGGCTGCGGTTCTTCCCGTGAACATGCCGTCGTGGCACTGGGCGCTTCGGGTGTAAAAGCGATTCTGGCACAGTCTTATGCCCGGATATTTTTCCGCAATTGTGTCTCTACTGGTGAATTATTGCCTGTCGCCGCACAGGAACGCTTGTGTGACAGCTTAGTGACCGGTGACAGCATTGAGATCGATATTGAAAATCAGACTGTAACGATACTGAAAAGCGGTGAAAAATACCCGACCGATCCTGTCGGAGAACTGGCTAATATTGTTGCTGCTGGTGGGCTGTTCTCTTATGCGCGGGCAACCGGCCGGATAAAATAATATACCCGTCGTCTTTCAAATTGCCTCTTTGTTGCTCTTTTACCGCCGTGAAGCAACTGGAAATCCAGAAAATATGCCAGCAGATTATAAGCTGGCATATTTGTTTCGGGCTTTCTTCATCCAACGATATAGGTCAATAACTGTTGTTGCGGCATCAGAACAAAATTTCCGTGAAACAGAGATCCGGCCTGATAATCATCAGTGAGTGTTTTCAGCAATTTTATGGTCACAGTGTGATGAATACAGTCAACTTCCACAATTTCTGCCGCATGGAAATCAAAAAATTGCTTCACATGGGGGTAAAGCGCTTTATAAAGACTTTCCTTGATGGAAAAGGCAAGTGTGAATGCCTGAATAAAAGTAAGCGGAGATTTTGCCAGTAATTCTTTCTCAGTTTCATTGATAATACTGGCTGAAACACTATCAATAGTTTCCTGTTTTATCTCTTTTTCGATATCAATCCCCACCCATTGATATTTATCACTTGAAGCCGCGAAAACAACAGCGCAGTTGGTTGAGTGAGAGATTGAGCCACAAATTCTTTCAGGCCAGATAGGAGAACGATCCTGAGCTGATTCCACCTGAAATTCAGGGTATCCCATGTTATTTAATATATTACAGGCACAGTAACGGGCAGCCAGATATTCCGCCCGACGTTTAGTGACAGCATTTCGCAATCGTTCAGGGTAGGTCACGCCATACTCAGTAAATAAATCATCCCGATAGCTGCCTTGAGTGAAATAAGCCAACATAATCTGGATATCTGGATGCCCTGATAGTAAGCCCTTTTGTATCGCAGTGAAAAAGGGGTCATTGATGGCAGTTGTCTGTACAGGGGTAAAAGTAATTTCTTTCATTATTGATTGTTCATCGGAAATGTTAATAAATTGTCTTTATACACAATGGATTTCAATATGCATCGCGGCGGCAAGAGAGAGAATCCCCGGGAGCATAGATAACTATGTGACTGGGGTGAGCGAGCGCAGCCAACAAAGAGGCAACTTGAAAGACGAAGTGTATAGCCAATTTTGCCACATTTAGTTTTAGTTCACTAAATGGTTAACTCTTTTTATACTGTACTTCGACCAATAAGAACAGGGATCTGAAAGCAGGGTGTATCTTATTGGTTGAATAACTGTTTGATTCAGTCCAATTTAAAAAAGAGGTAAATGTGGAAATATTAGTGACAGGTGGGATGGGATATATTGGTAGCCATACCTGCGTCCAGATGATTGAAGCAGGGATGACGCCGATTATTATCGATAACCTGTGTAATGCCAGTCAGGAAGTTCTGGCCCGCATTGAAGCGCTGACGGGTATCAGGCCACTGTTTTATCAGGGGGATATTCGTGATGAAGCCTTCCTTGATTCTGTTTTTTCCCGTCACTCTATAGCGTCCGTTATCCACTTTGCCGGTCTGAAAGCGGTTGGCGAATCAGTCGAAAAACCCCTTGAATATTATGATAATAATGTCAACGGTACATTAGTGTTAGTGCGCAGCATGCACAAAGCAGGCGTAAAAAGCATTATTTTCAGCTCATCGGCAACGGTATATGGCGATCCTGAAATTGTTCCGATTACTGAACAGTCTGCGGTAGGTAATACCACCAATCCTTACGGTACAAGTAAATATATGGTTGAGCGCTGCCTGTCTGATTTTCATCATGCGGAAAGTGACTGGTCAGTCGTATTATTACGTTATTTCAATCCGGTAGGCGCACATCCATCAGGTACGATGGGAGAAGACCCTCAGGGCATTCCTAATAATTTAATGCCATATATTGCTCAGGTAGCGGTAGGTCGTCGAGAAAAACTGTCTGTTTATGGCGATGATTATCCTACTCCGGATGGAACAGGCGTCCGCGATTATATCCATGTGATGGATCTGGCTGATGGTCATATTGCGGCACTGAATGCAGTCGGTAAAAAATCTGGTCTGCATATCTATAACTTGGGAACAGGAACAGGTACAAGCGTACTGGATATGGTGGCCGCATTCGGTCAGGCATGTGGTAAACCGGTTCCTTATGAAATTTGCCCTCGTCGCCCGGGCGATATTGCAGAATGCTGGTCAAGTCCTGAAAAAGCTGAGCGCGAACTGGGCTGGAAAGCAAGCCGCACTATTGTGGAAATGACCGAAGATGCATGGCGCTGGCAGTCTCAAAATCCTAATGGTTATAAAGCAGGATAATACGCACTTGGTGCTTTAATCGCATCATACAGACATAGCAGCTACACGGGCATAAAGGTATTTATGCCCATCGATTCATGTACCGTTCATGAGTACAGGGATTGACACCTGAATGAGCATTTAGGTTATGTCAAAAATGCAATTTAATCAGGCTGATTATCCACACAGGCGCTATAACCCTTTAACAGGGCAGTGGGTAATTATCTCACCACATAGGCTGAAACGACCGTGGATTGAGGTAGAGAAACCATTACAGCCTCCTGTATCTCCAGTTTACGATAAACAGTGTGCTCTATGCCCGAATAACACGCGTGCCTCAGGGGATATTAATCCTGATTATCAGGATATCTACGTATTTCAGAACGATTATTCAGCCTTATTGCCGGAAACTCCTGTTGTCGCCACTACTGACGATCCGCTGTTTATAAGTCAACCGGCAAGAGGAACCTGCTGCGTTATCTGCTTTTCACCAAACCACAGTAAAACCTTTCCTGAATTATCTCTGACAAATATCCGCCGTATTATTGATGTCTGGAACAGTCAAATAGAAGAACTTGGACAACGCTATATCTGGGTTCAGGTATTTGAGAATAAAGGGGAGATGATGGGGTGTTCCCAGCCTCATCCACACGGACAAATATGGGCCAGTGATTTTTTGCCTAATGAGCTGGTTCGCAAAGATGAGTTACTGAGGCAATATTATGATCAGCATGGCGCTAATTTATTACTGGATTATGCCAGAGCTGAACAGAAAAACGGTGTGCGCACAGTCGTGGATACCAAATACTGGCTGGCTGTTGTGCCTTATTGGGCGGTGTGGCCGTTTGAAACAATGTTGTTGCCGAAAAGCCCTATCCGGCGTATGAATGAACTGACAGAAGTGCAGCGTGAAGACCTGGCCGTTGCGATGAAAAAACTGACCAGCCGATACGATAACCTGTTCCAATGCTCCTTTCCTTATTCTATGGGCTGGCATTTCGCTCCTTTTTTTACCAATAAACAGGCCGATATTGAGCACTGGCAGTTACATGCGTTGTTTTATCCGCCATTATTGCGTTCTGCAACTATCCGTAAATTTTTAGTGGGTTATGAGATGCTGGCTGAATCCCAGCGCGATCTGACACCGGAACAGGCTGCACAACGGCTGCGGGATGTCAGTGATGTTCATTTCAGGAGTTGAAATCCCTGATACAGCATTTTACGAGGAGCGCGGTGATGAAGGCATTAATTCAAAAAGTCACTGAATCTTTTAATGTAGTTTTTCACTCTTCACCGACTCATTTTTTTCAGGCTCCCGGACGGGTGAATTTAATTGGCGAACATACCGACTATAACGAGGGGTTTGTCTTACCCTGTGCGATTGATTATCAGACGGTAGCTGCTGCTGCCAAACGCGATGATACGCTGATCCGGGTGATTGCTGTTGATTATCAAAATGATCGTGATGAATTCGATCTCTCTAAGCCGATCCCTTTTCATCAGGATAAAATGTGGGCGAATTATATCCGCGGTGTGGTGGTGATGTTGATCCAACATGGTTACTCATTTGGTGGAATGGATATCGCAATAAGCGGGAATATCCCACAGGGGGCGGGTCTCAGCTCTTCGGCATCGCTGGAAGTGGTTATCGGCCTGACCATCAACGTGCTTTATCAGCTCGGCATTAATCGGAAGTTGATTGCCGTTAATGGACAGCAGGCTGAAAATCAATTTGTCGGCTGTAAATCCGGTGTCATGGATCAACTTATTTCAGCCTGCGGCGAAGAAGGTCACGCTTTGCTGATTGATTGCCGCCCCCTTGAAATACAGGCTGTTCCGATGCCGAAAAATATCACAGTGATGATTATTAATTCCAATCGGCAGCGCGGTCTTGTAGACAGCGAATACAATATGCGGCGTCAGCAGTGCGAAGCAGCTGCCCGAATTCTCGGTGTCCGGGCATTGTGCGATGTCTCTATTCATGATTTCAATGCGAAGCAGAAACAATTGGATGCTGTGCTTGCCAAACGTGCCCGCCATGTTGTCACTGAAAATGCCCGGACTCAGGCTGCTGCTGTAGCTTTAAAGTCAGGAGACTTATCCCGTCTCAGCCAGCTTATGGCTGAATCTCACCACTCCATGCGTGACGATTTTGAAATTACTGTCCATGAAATAGATGTTCTGGTGGAGATTGTGAAAAATGTTATTGGAGAGCAGGGAGGGGCTCGTATGACGGGAGGTGGTTTTGGCGGTTGTATCGTTGTATTGCTTCCCTCTGATTTGGAGAGCGATGTGAGACAGGCCATCGAAAGTGAATACCAGATAAAAACTGGCCTGCAAGCGTCTATTTACATTTGTCAGGCAAGCAGGGGGGCAAGCCAGTTGATAAATCAGGCATAAATGGCTGGCTTTTATTTTTGGTTAACTTATATTCAGGTTGAATCTGGGCATGAGTAAACATTTGTCTTATTTTTTTATAAAGAGGAGTGTTGTCTTGAATAGCAATCTGCAATACGAAGAATTACAACAACAATGGTCATCAGTTGATAGTTATCTAAAGAAGAGCCTGTTACATCCTGTATCTCATCTCGAACAAACCCTTGAATATAACGCCAGTCAGGGATTACCTGCCATTGATGTTTCCGCCCTGCAAGGGCAGTTTTTGATGATGATGGTTCAGATCAGCGGAGCAAAACGCATTCTCGAAATCGGCACGTTAGGTGGCTATAGTGCTCAATATATGGCCAAAGCATTACCCGATGATGGTTTACTCATCACGCTGGAAAAAAATCCCAAAATGGTACAGATTGCACGGCGTAATATCGAATTAGCTCAACTCACTCATAAGATTGAAGTTATCGAGGGAGATGCCAATGAGACTTTACCAACGTTGAGTGAAAGAGCACCTTTCGATCTGATTTTTATTGATGCTGATAAACGGAGTAGCCAGATTTATCTCGATTGGGCAATTAAACTGGGGCGTCCGGGCAGTATTATCATCATGGATAATGTCGTTCGTGGCGGTGCAGTTATCCATGATCAGCGTGATGAATTCGCTAAAGGTATTCATCAGACACTGGATAAGATACTTAATCGTCCGGAAATCACCGTAACTGCTTTGCAGACTGTAGGCGAAAAAGGCTGGGATGGATTTGCATTGTTACGGATAAATGATGACGTGAATTAATTCGGGCAGGGTAAAATTCCAGTTACATTCCCTTTGGTAGATCCCTGCTGGTGGCACCGTCAGGCGTATTTCAGCCAGAGATCTACCGAGAATTTTACCTGTCGTCTTTCAGGCTGTCTTAAAGAAGCAACCTGAAATCCATTGGTCGCTGGCACTTCTTCAACTCCGAATTTTATGGATTTTTTCCTCTGTATTTGGTCCATTAATTACTTTGGCTTCCCTTGCTGATTGGCATGCCTTACGTTCATTTGATTCACGATCTTTAATCACTTTCGCCGTTTCATCTACAGTAGGAAGTGAAAATCCCATATCATCATAGGCTCCGAAACCGGTCAGATGGTAACTACTGAATGGGGCATCCACAGGAATACGGAATTCCTTTTTTTCTCCCGGTGCCAGTGAATCAAATGAATACACAATGAGTGATTGCGGGTCGCAGGTTGTATTAAGGGGTAAAATTGCCAGATATCCACCAGCCACAGGCTCATCTCCCTGATTTTGCATTGTTCCCCCGACGAAGAATTGTCCTTTTGCTCCCAATCCCATGTGGAATAACAGGTGAGCTTCCCCTTGTGCCCACAGTACCGGGCTGAAAAAGCCACTTATCATTAATATCAATAACATTCTGTATGAGTAACTTCCCCGTTTCATTGTCTCTCCTCCTTTACTGAATGATTGTATTCTGGCTCAGTGAATTGCCTATATTACTGATTGGATGGTGGTGTCAGAGAGACACACTTTGCTGTTTTTTTTACATCTTCTGAGTCTGCGTCCTGAGGTTCATTGAGCAGTTTTTTGAACTGTTCAGGATCCAGCAGGGCGATATAACTGGTTAAATAATGGTTGCATCTCAGACTGTCAGTGATATTGAGGCCATCCGGTGCTTTAAGGATCGTTGATTTTGTCAGGGATTCATACTCCAGTATGAATGGAATGTCAGGAGGCAGATGAGGCACCAGATCATTTTCATATCTGAATGTTTCATAGTTTGCAAAATGGTTATCGATATAGTTAATAAATTCATGGTTACCGGCTTTTGGGCTGGCAAACAGGATTGCTTTGTGTTTATCGCCAAGCAAGGGAATATCTCTCATAAGATAGGTCGCAATGACTGCGCCAAGGCTATGACCCAATATAGTGTATGCAGTATTGATACCGATGAATTGAGCAACCGCATTGGGAAATCTGAGGTGGCTGTAACTATCTTTAGATTCAGGCTCAACAATAGTCAGTTTCAGTGAATTATAAACACTATAAAATCCCATACTGACTTTTTGTTGAGGAGTATCAGCCCACGGTGAGGTGAAGACTGGTACGATATCATGTAATGCTTCAAACAGATTGGAGCTGTCGGTACCCCTGATAACAATGACATACTCTGCCGGCGTTTTTTTATTCTTAGCAATATATCCATAACAAACATGGTTAGGCAGCATAATTAAAAATTGCTGATTACTTTTGGGGTTTACGGAAAAAGAGAGATCATTACCACTAATATAGGCTACCAGATCCCAGCCATCTTCTGCTAAACGCGGGTCTGCGGGGGGAGTCGGATTATTGTAATACTGACTGTTCATCTCTGCTGCATACAGTATCAATGATGCCTGTTGAGCTTCTTTGGTTAACATATTGTTATACATTATTATTAACTCCTCTTGATACCGCTCGTTTTTCCGGTGGCCTTTTAGCTGTGTCGTTCCTTTTCATTCGCCGAGGCGAAACTGGAAATTCAGCGGGTATATTATTATTGGCTGTGTGTATCTGTCATTTTTGTTGTACTGCAATATCAAATTTTATCAGCATAAAAAATACAGAAAGGATAATTTAAGCGTATATCATCCTGACAGGATTTCTGAGAATTTGAGTCATTGATATAGCATTTTAGTTAAGAGTCTGTATTAGAAAGTACTTACTATTGTTCAATATCGAATTAATTAATTACTTTTAGTTATATGTAGTTTTGATTTGTTCTTTTTAATCTATTGTCTAACGGCGTTATTCTTCACGGATCTATAAGTCTTACTTTCAAATATTACTGAATATTAAGAGGCTAATATGTCTGCACCACGTTCGGTTCTGGAGTTGATCGGGAATACACCGTTGCTGGAACTGACCCATCTGGATACCGGCCCATGCCAACTCTTTATTAAGCTAGAGAACCAGAATCCGGGCGGTTCTATTAAAGACAGAGTTGCACTCTCAATGATTGAACAGGCAGAAAAACAGGGGTTACTGAAACCCGGTGGCACCATCATTGAAGCAACGGCTGGTAATACCGGTATTGGGTTAGCACTGGTTGCTGCCATGAAAGGTTATAAGCTGATACTGGTTGTACCGGATAAGATGAGCAGGGAAAAAATATATCACCTGAGAGCATTGGGAACGGATGTCCGTCTGACCCGTTCTGATGTGGGTAAGGGGCATCCGGAATATTATCAGGATTATGCGTTGCGTCTGTCGAAGGAAATCAGTGGCGCGTATTACATTGATCAGTTTAATAATGCATCTAATTCACTGGCTCATATGACAACGACCGGCCCTGAAATATGGCAGCAGATGGAACACGATGTAGATGCTGTTGTTGTTGGTGTGGGATCAGGCGGAACGCTTGGCGGTTTAAGCCAGTATTTCCGGGAAGTTTCTCCCGATACCCGATTTATTCTTGCTGATCCTAAAGGCTCTATTCTTGCTGATTATGTTGAATACGGCCATTACGATGAAGCGGGAAGCTGGTTCGTTGAAGGGATTGGCGAGGATTTTATCCCACCGCTGGGGGATTTTTCTAATATTAGTCATGCTTACCGGATCACTGATGCTGAAGCATTTTCTTGTGCTAGGGAGCTGCTTTTACAGGAAGGTGTTCTTGTTGGTTCATCTTCAGGCACGTTATTGTCTGCGGCATTACGCTATTGCCGGGCACAGAAAACACCAAAGCGTGTGGTAACTCTGGCTTGTGATAGTGGCAATAAATATTTATCCAAAATGTTTAATGACTACTGGCTACTGGAACAAGGGCTGCGTTCACAGCAGAAAGAAAATGATTTAAGTGATTACGTGACATATCGCTACCGGGATGGCGCGACAGTTTTTGTTTCTCCACAGGATACCCTACAGATTGCTCATGGGCGAATGCGGTTGTATGACATTTCGCAACTCCCTGTACTCGATAATGACCAGATTGTCGGCATTATTGATGAGTGGGACTTGATGAATGCCATTCAGGCTGATTCTCATAATTTCTCTTTATCAGTCAGTCAGGCCATGACCAGCCAGGTTAAGACTCTCCATAAAAATGCACCATTGGAGCAACTGGTTGCAACCTTTGATGCGGGTCATGTGGCGCTGATTGTTGATGATAATAAAAACTTTATTGGCCTTGTTACCCGTACTGATGTGCTGAACGCATGGCGTCAACAACTCAATTAACCTATTTCAGGAATAACTTAATGACTAAATTTGATACTAAAAGCGTTCACGCCGGCTATGTCCCTGATCATACAGGGGCTGTAATGCCTGCAATCTATGCCACATCCACTTATGCGCAACCTGCACCGGGTCAGCATACGGGATACGAGTATTCCCGTAGTGGCAACCCCACGCGGGATGCTCTGGAGCGGGCGATTGCTGAACTGGAAAATGGCAGCCGGGGTTATGCATTTGGCTCGGGTTTAGCAGCCAGTTCGACGATTCTGGAATTACTTGATAAAGACAGTCACATCGTTGCTGTGGATGATCTGTATGGCGGTACTTACCGATTACTGGAAAAAGTGCGTCGCCGGACTGCCGGATTGCGTGTCACCTATGTCGAAGCGGGAGATACTGCGGCACTGGAAGCGGCTATCCAACCTGATACAAAAATGATTTGGGTGGAAACGCCAACCAACCCATTGCTTAAACTGGCAGATTTGGCCGCAATTGCTCAGGTAGCACAACACCATAAAATTATCAGTGTTGCAGATAATACGTTTGCTTCTCCTTATATCCAGCGCCCATTGGATTTAGGGTTTGATATTGTTGTTCATTCCGCAACTAAATATCTGAATGGTCATTCCGATGTTGTTGCTGGCCTTGCGGTAGTGGGAAACAATGCTGAATTGGCTGAGCAGCTTGCTTTCCTGCAAAATTCAATTGGTGGGATCCTTGACCCTTTCAGTAGTTTCCTTGTCTTGCGTGGTATACGGACACTATCACTGCGTATGGAAAGACATATCAGCAATGCAGAAAAAATTGCCCACTGGCTGGAACAGCAGCCACAAATAGAAAAAGTCTTTTACCCTGGTCTTGATTCTCATCCTCAGCATGAGCTGGCGAAGCGTCAGATGAAAGGTGCTGGTGGCATGATTTCTATTGTGCTGAAAGGGGATGATGATGCTACTCATCGGATGATAAAAGCACTGAAACTATTCACACTGGCAGAAAGTCTGGGTGGCGTGGAAAGTCTGGTTGGTCAGCCATTTACCATGACTCATGCATCTATTCCGTTGGAAAAACGTTTAGCGGCAGGCATTACACCACAATTAATCCGTCTTTCAGTGGGTATTGAGAATGTCGATGATTTGATTGCCGATTTATCGCAGGCTCTTAGCGCAGCAAATCTGTAAAGCTGAAATACACACGTCGTCTTTCAAGTTGCCTCTTTGTTGGTTGTGTTCGCTCACCCCAGTCACCGTTTTTATAAACATACGGTTATCTATGTGACTGGGGGGTTTCTCCCTTGCCGCCGGGACGCACCTTGAAATTCATTGTGTATAATATGCCAGCCCGATTTTCGGGTTGGCATTTTTTTATGTTTTTATTTCTATACAGACTCAGTTTTGCCCGCCACTTCTATAGCATGGCCTACTCGTAGTACTGTTGCATCATCCATTGCCCGGCCAATCACTTGTATACCAATAGGCAGGCCTTGTTTATCCTTCGCTACAGGCAGTGTTAAGGCCGGTAGCCCCGTGATATTGGCAGGAGTGCATAGGCGAAGATAGGCATTTATGATGGTTTCCTGAGAATTGTCAGACCAAGTAAACGATTCCTGCCCGACGAGCGCTGCTGTCTCAGGGACTGTAGGCGTGAGTAAGATATCGATATCATTAAATAATGTATTCCACTGCTGGCATATTATCCGTCTGGCTCGTTGTGCTTTCAGATAATCTCCGGCAGGTAACAACTGGCCTGCTTCAAGGAAAGTCCGCACATCATCCCCATACAGTGATGCAGACTTACGTAAAGTACGAGAATGTATTGAAGCCGCCTCAGCCACTGTGATGCCCCACTGGGTTGGCATCAGGTAATCTGCCAGAGGTATGTTGACGGTCGTGACTTCAGCTCCCTGCTGTTTAAGGCGTTCTGCGGTCTGTTTTACGGCTGCTTTCACTGATTCAGCAACCTGATCAAAATAATAGTTTTGTGGAATGCCAACCCGTAATCCTTTAATTTCCTGTTTAGAGAAATCCGCATAATTTGTATTCGGTGCCTGACGGCTTGCCGGGTCACGTTCATCAAAGCCCATTAATGCCTGTAATATTAATCCGGCATCTTCTACTGTTCGGGTCATCGGCCCGGCATGATCCAGTGACCATGCTAGTGGCGTAACACCATAACAGGAAACTAATCCATAGGTCGGTTTAAAGCCGACAATTCCGCACAGTGCGGCCGGTATTCTGATAGAACCGCCGGTATCTGTTCCCATTGCTGCCAATACTCCGCCGTAGGCTACCGCAGCAGCAGAACCACCACTGGAGCCGCCAACGATACGACGAGTATCAAGAGGATTACGTGTTTGTGGCGTAGTTACACCAAATGCAAATTCGTGAGTATGGGTTTTCCCCAGTAAGATGGTACCTGCACGATGTAAAGCATCCGTTACTGCACTGTTGGATTGGGCAATATGTCCTGCTCGGACTTTAGAGCTGGCTGTGGTCGGTTTACCGGCGACATTGAACAGGTCTTTCAATGCCAGAGGGATCCCATGTAACGGCCCGCGATATTTTCTCTGACTGATTTCACGTTCTGCCTGTTTGGCCTGTTCCCGTGCCTCTTCCGCCCAGACAGATACAAAAGCATTAATCTCTGGCTCTGCTATTTTTATATTGGCAAGGGCGGCATCAACCAGCTCTACCGGAGATAATGTCTGTGCAGCAATCGCTTGACTGGCTTGAGAAATAGTCAGGTTTTTCAGGTCAATCATATTTTTCTTTCTCCTCCGGCATTGAAAGCCAGCGCCGGAAGATCAGCATCATCCATCGGCAGCTCATCTAATCGGGCGATTGCCGTACGGATATGATGCAGTGCTCCTGCAATATATTGCGCTCGCTCTGCATCCAGTATCAGGCCGACACTGGCTGCCAGTAATTGTGTTTCTTCCGCAGATAAAGGATCAGGTACTGTTATATTCATATTATTTCCTTAACGGTATTGAGATATTTTTATTCAATATTGTCAGTAGAATAGCCAGTAAAACCAGAGCTATGATGACTGCTCCGTAGACATTGACCGCAACCAGCAAACCAGACTGATGGGCGAAATAACCAATCGCAATTGTAGGAACACTGTTGGCAAGGTAACTTTCAATATAAAAAGCGCCCATCAGACCGCCTCTTTCATGAGGTTCAGCCAGTGGTAATACGGTTCTTATCGCACCAAGAAAGGTTGCTCCAAAGCCGAATCCAGTGATAACTGAGCCTATCAGCAATAGCATGACATATTCCCGATTTGCAGCCAGTAGGATCAGTAATAACCCTGTTGCTAAAGCGAGTTCACCTGATAACAGGGTCATAAAAGAGGTTAGTTTACGGGCGGCGATGATTGCAATCGCACCACTGAGCGTTAATGCTGCGACTGAAAGGCCTCCCATCCACGGTGATGTTGTGTGAGTTGTTGCAACAATCAGTGATGGCATGAGAGATAAGTAGAATCCACCGATCATCCACACAGCAAAATTAGCCGGAGTAATTGCCCGTAACGCATTGCGGGCCTGTACGGGCACCATAATGCGGGGGCGTAGGCTTTCCCATGCTCCCGAACGACGTTGTACAGTTTCAGGAGCCAGTCGGGTAAGAATGAATACCACCAAAAACACAATCAGTAATAAAACATATATGGTGTGGAGTGGGTCGGGAGCAAATACCAGCAATGTGGTGCTGCCTAATGCACCGGCAGCCATACCCAGCATCGGTGCAATACTGTTAATCAGCGCCCCACGTTCTCTGTTCATATCTAACAGAGCAGCCCCTACAGAAGCAGTCGCCAAGCCGGTTGCAAGCCCTTGTATAATGCGTGCACCTACCAGCCATGCGGGATCAGAGGCCAGTAAAAAAGTACTCATTGATATGATTTGTAACACTAAGGCTAAACTAATCACCGGTCGTCGCCCTATATGATCTGATAAGCGCCCTGCTATCAATAAAGCCAGCAGCAAAGCTAGTGCATAGGCGGCAAAAATTACCGTCAGTAGCGTTGAGCTGAACCCCCATTCATGCTGGTAAATACGATAGAGTGGCGTAGGTGCACTGGATGCCGCTAAGAAGGCCATTAACGTGATGGCGTGAAGTACAGTCGCGGCTTGGTAAGACATCCGATTGTTATGAGATTGTGGGCAAGAATCAGGTGTGTTATTTGACATAACAACTCCATAAAAGCAAAATGTTAGCTTTAATGATGCTACAAGAATTATCCCACTAACGCAATTTTTTTGCTTTAGTGGGTTTGTGTGAATAGTGACAGAAGTAGGAGCAGAGAAAGAAATGACTCACAGAGCAGCACCGCGTCCCGGTGGTCGTAGTGCCCGCGTGCAGGCGGCTGTCCATCAGGCTGTGCGGGAATTACAACAAGAACTTTCCCGTACTGAATTGACTGTGCCCGCGATTGCTGCCCGTGCAGGTGTGACACCATCAACTATTTATCGCCGCTGGGGGGATTTGTCACAATTACTGGCAGATGTTGCAGTTGAAGAGCTACGGCCGGATCACTCTCCTGTTGAAACAGGTTCATTTCGAACAGATCTTCTGACATGGCTTGAGCAATACTTTGAAGAGATGGCATCTGAACCCGGTCGGGCAATGTTAAGAGATGTACTGGGTACGCCGGGCCATGAATATGCCGGTAAGTGTGATGGATGTATACGCCAGCAAATAGAGGCAATCTGTCAGCGAGCACAGGAAAAAGGCGAAAAATCTATGTCTGTTGATTTGATTATTTCGGGTGTTGTTGCACCGTTAATGTATCGCATCCTATTTGCAAATGATCCCCCTACAAGTGAACAGATACACACATTTTTCGAACAGCTGGAAGCAAGGTAAAGCGAGTTATATTATTCTTAACGTTCCGTGAACAAAGGAGAATGGTTATGGCTGTTTTAGATATACTCACAATTCCTGATGAAAGACTGAAACAGAAATGTGTTGATGTCGCCCATGTTGAAGCTATCCAAACGTTGGTCGATGATATGTTGGAAACAATGTATGACACGGATAATGGCATTGGGCTGGCCGCACCTCAGGTAGGAAGAAGAGAATCTGTATTAGTTATTGATATTTCACCAGAGCGGAATCAGCCTCTGGTTTTAATCA
This sequence comes from Xenorhabdus sp. KJ12.1, assembly GCF_963876495.1. Classification (NCBI taxonomy): domain Bacteria; kingdom Pseudomonadati; phylum Pseudomonadota; class Gammaproteobacteria; order Enterobacterales; family Morganellaceae; genus Xenorhabdus; species Xenorhabdus sp. KJ12.1. The sequence goes on along the minus strand of NZ_CAWNQH010000024.1, from coordinate 53,031 downwards.
ATCCTAAAATCGTTGAAAAAGAACGTAGGGTCGTGAATCAGGAAGGTTGCTTATCAATTCCCGGTTATTATGCTGATGTAGAACGATTTGAAAAAGTGAAAGTAGAAGCGCTGGATCGAAACGGTCAGGCTATCACAGTGGAAAGTGAAGATTTTCTTTCTATCGTGATGCAGCATGAAATTGACCATTTGCACGGTATTATTTTCATCGATTATTTATCGCCATTAAAAAGACAAATGGCACTAAAAAAAGTGAAAAAATATTTGAACAGTAGAGTAAATTAGCGAGAAATGGTAAGTATATAGTTTAATATGCTCCAGTCACTATGGCTATGGTGACTGGAATAAGCGGGGGAGCAGAAAATAGTGAAATTTACGTGGTAACACTAATCAGAACCTATGAAAAAGTGACGAGCTAATAATGGCGCGGTAAGGCTTTTCTTTAAATAAAAACCACGGGGAAGCGTCATAATCGGTTGTCCATATTCACCAATAGCTTCTGTTAATGCCCGGCTGTTCGCCGCTTTTGGGCGCAATTGCAAGACTTCACCGTGACGGGCTGTAATACTCTCAACTTTGCCTAACACGATGAGATCCATCAATTCTTCCCAATCACATCTTAATAACTCTTCTTCAACCGGATTTGGACTCCAGAGGAGCGGAGAACCAACACGACGTTCAGCAAGCGGGATCTCTCTTTCTCCTTCAACCGGCACCCATAAAACACGAGACAGCTTACGCCTGACATGGCAGTTTTCCCATGTGATGCCGCTGTTGCCAGTTAAAGGAGCAACGCAGACAAAAGTGGTTTCCAGAGGCGTGCCTTTTCTGTCCACCGGAATTGTTTTCAGTTCAACACCAATATGCTCAAAATCTTGTTCTGGCTTACTTCCCGCACTCGCGCCCAGATAATATTCAAGCAACATGCCCACCCAACCTTTGTCCCGTTTCAGATTAGGCGGTATGGGAATGCTGGCTTGGGTAGCCAGTTCTCCTAACGTTAAGCCGGCCAGAGACTGGGCTCGCTTAAAGAGTTGTTGTTCGTTTTCTGGTGGTGCTGGTGGTGTGAATTGCATGATTATAAGATATATTTAGCCTTGTTTAAAAAATGAACACAATAATTGTGTAATTTCATTATGAGTTTATCAGTATGCGGATTAACCAGATAATGACATGATATAAAAGATATTTTAATTCGTGTTCTTCGTATTAAAAATAAACTCATTATGATTGTTCACCTATTCACCGTGATAATAAACAGGATCTTACACCATGTTATCCACAGAACTATGGGATAAGTGATGAAAATTGCGATCACTGGTTTGATTTACAGCCTTATCTAAGGTGGTTTTCTACAAAAACCGCATGTATTTGTTTAACTAAAAGGCATATCCTGTGGATAAATTCACCATTGGTTGATATTTGCGCAGTGTAAGAAAAATAGAAAACTGTGATGTTCCGCACAGGTTGAGGTAATGCACGTTATAAACATTAACATAATGAAAAATAATAGGTATTTATTTAATCTTATCAGACGATTGAAAGGGGTAAAGAAAATTATACCTGCATTACCCCTGACTTTTTCACATACATATCCACAGAAAAAGTGAATAAAATTATCATTGTCAGACTATAATTGTTTATAACTTTCGCTTTTTCTGTGAATTATCCTTCCGGAGGTGTAAACCATGCAGATTTAAAGTCAAACCATCCAAAAGTATTCATTTTCACCCCTCTCATGCTTCTTTGCCCCTGTAATTCAAGCCAATGATGGAATAATGGGTGTAACCTATGCTCATCAACGATTTTTTCACACCACTCTTCAACATTCAGCTTATCCTGTCGCCATAAAGAAACCTCGATGTTTAAATCGCTGTTCAGACATTTTTTCAGCAAGGGTATTTCGTAAAGAGTTGCAAACAGTGAAAACTCCAGTGGCTTATAAAAATTGGCGGTGGCTAACCAGACATCACTTTCGTTATCGCCATTGAACCATGTTTCGTAATCCACAATATTGATTGTCAGCTCAACACCATACTTTGCCAGAATAACTTGCAGGATTTTACTGATAGTATGGTACTCATGATGCTGTTGATAAAAAGTGACCGTCAGGCTGGTAATATCTTCCGGTTTCTGACGTTGCGGGAGGAGTTTGCTGTGATGCCAGCGCAGCAATAACCCATACGCCGGTGACCAGTGGCGCTGATAGAAAGGATCACAATGGGCTAATAAATTAATAGGCGTGAGTAAACTACACAGCCAATCGCGCACCTCTTGCCTTGCACATTTTGCCGAGCGTTGATCACTTAACAGGAAATAACAGCCTTCTTCCATTCGGCTATCCAATGAATTGTTATTGTTGCCATCATTTCCCAGATGCAGAGTTGTACAAACCAGTTTTTCTGTCAATTCAGGATGAATCGAGATATTAACTTCATCAAGTAGTGCTCTGAAACCAAAATAGTGATCAAATGCTTTAATTTTTAATTTATGGCTATTATTGGTAACGACCTGATAAGGACCGGTTCCGACTGGGCGTTGAGCAAAGTTGGGCAGGCTTTTCCATTCTTCTGGCAGGATCATGACATGAGGGCTGCCCATCAGAAAGTCAAACCGAGTGTCAGGCTGATGAAGAAAGATATCTACCGTATAGGGAATAGTAGAGGTGATTTTTGCAATGTGGGAAAAAAGCGGAAAGCATTTTAAATGCTCCAGTGAGCTGATGATATCTTTTGCCTGTAATTCTCTGCCGTGGTGGAAATAGATGGCTGGCCGCAGATAAAAACGCCAATGATGTTCTGTCATTTGCTGCCAGTGATGAGCCAGATCACCTTCAACTTCCTCTTTTTCCTCATTTATACGGGTTAATCCGTTGAAAATTTGCCGTATCAGGTGAATTTCTGAACGCCTGAGTGCTGTGCCGGGTAATAAATTTGGAAATGGGCGATAGTAAATAATGCGTAGTGTGCTTTTCCCCTGCCTGAAATTGCGCTCCAGTTGCGATAGTACCATTTGACGGACGGTATTTTTGTCACCGACTAAATGAACTAGCTCCTCAATGTCTTCCTGTTCGAACAGCTTTTCTGCCCGCTGTTGCTGGAGTTCTAGTCCACTACGCAGAAAGTGGAGCCGGGAACGTTTTCCTCTGCCGGCTTCAGCGTGCCAGCGTAACCAGCCAGACTGCTGCATATTATTTAATAGAGAACGGACATGGCGACGTGAACAGTGCAGGATATCAGCGAGTATCTGGAGTGTGGTTTCAGCATTTTCGCCCTGATAATGCTGCCATAACTGGATGAACTGTTGTTGCAGGCGAGGGTTCGGCATAAAAGAGGAACTCCACTGATTTTTCCATCAATTTTTATTTCCTTATATTAAGCCGATAATAAGTCAGATTTAAAGTCATTTATAAGTGGAAAGTTATCACTTACTGACTCCCGATTTTTTGAGTAATGGTATTTTTACCAGCCAGTAAGGCGACTTACTGGCCTTTCTTTTATACACTTCGTCTTTCAAGTTGCCTCTTTGTTGGCTGCGCTCGCTCACCCCAGTCACATAGTTATCTATGCTCCTGGGGATTTACTCCCTTGCCGCCGCGATGCATCTTGAAATCCATTGTGTATATACCAGATTAATTTTTCTTGATGATATTTTGAGCAATAATATCACCCATTTCATCAGTGCTGATTGCCTTTCCGTTACCCGCTAAATCAGCAGTTCTATAACCCTGTTCCAGTGCAGTATTGACTGCTGTTTCAATGGCATCTGCAATATCATCACGTTTAATGCTGTAACGAAGCAAGAGAGCGGTGGATAGGATCTGGGCGATTGGATTGGCTATATTTTTTCCTGCGATATCCGGAGCAGAGCCCCCGGCAGGTTCATATAAACCAAATCCTTTCTCATTCAGGCTGGCAGAAGGCAACATGCCCATTGAACCGGTGATCATGGCACATTCATCAGACAGAATATCACCAAAGATATTGGAGCAAAGCAGTACATCAAACTGAGAAGGTGCTTTGATGAGCTGCATTGTGGCGTTGTCGATATACATGTGATTGATTTCAACGTCAGGATATTCTTTCGCAATTTCACTGACAATTTCACGCCACAGAACAGAACTTTGCAAAACATTGGCTTTATCAATCGAAGTCACTTTATGACGACGTTTGCGGGCCGATTCGAAAGCAATGCGGGCAATTCTTTCTATTTCAAACCGATGATAAACTTCTGTGTCGAAAGCACGTTCATATCTTCCTTCTCCTTCCCGTCCTTTGGGCTGACCAAAATAGATCCCGCCCGTCAGTTCACGAACACATAAAATATCGAAACCTTTTTCCGCAATATCATGACGCAGCGGGCAAAAAGACGCCAGACTGGCATATAAGTGTGCCGGACGTAGGTTACTGAATAGCTTGAAGTGCTTGCGCAGTGGTAATAATGCCCCGCGTTCTGGCTGGTTGGCCGGGGGTAAATGCTCCCATTTAGGGCCACCGACAGAGCCAAACAGAATCGCATCCGCTTTTTCACAACCAGCAACAGTGGCTTCGGGTAAAGGACAACCATGCCGATCAATGGCAATCCCTCCAACATCGTATTCACTGGTTGTGATGCGAATAGAAAAACGACGGCGAATAGCATCCAGTACTTTATAGGCTTGCTTCATGACTTCCGGGCCAATACCGTCACCGGGCAACACCGCAATATGGTAAGCAGGTTCCTGTTGTTTTGTAATAGAATGGGTAGACATTGTTATTCAGTTTCCTTTGTTGTGCTTTTGGAAATATTGTCTTGTATGCGTTGTTTTTCTTTTTTGACCTGTTCTGCCTGCCAGATATTGTTCAGCGCGTGGATCATTGCTTTAGCAGACGATTCAATCACATCTGTCGCTAACCCCACGCCATGAAAACGGCGACCAAAGCACTCTACGATAATATTGACCTGACCAAGTGCGTCCTTCCCATGTCCTTTGCCGGATAATTGATAGGAAAGTAATTTTATCGGATAGCCCGTAATCCGGTTCATAGCATGATAGATAGCATCGACAGTCCCGTTTCCGGTTGCTGCTTCAGATTTAATTTCATCACCGCAAGCCAGACGCACTGTTGCTGTTGATACTATGCTGGTTCCGGACTGAATACTGAAATAATCCAGACGATAGCGCTCATCTTCCTGCTGTTGCTGGTTAATGAACACCAGCGCTTCCAGATCGTAATCAAAGACCTGACCTTTTTTATCAGCCAGTTTCAGGAAGGCTTCATACAGGGCATCCAGATCATAATCTTTCTCCTGATAGCCCATTTCAGTCATACGATGTTTTACGGCAGAGCGGCCAGAGCGGGAAGTCAGATTCAGTTGGGTATCTTTCAGGCCGATGGAATCCGGTGTCATAATTTCGTAGGTTTCACGATTTTTCAGAACACCGTCCTGATGAATGCCGGATGAATGGGCGAAAGCATTGCTGCCTACAACCGCTTTATGGGCCGGGATCGGAGTATTACAAATTTGACTGACTAACTGGCTGGTACGATAAATTTCTTTATGGTTAATATTGGTATGAACCCCCAACATTTGCTGGCGGGTTTTTATCGCCATAATCACTTCTTCCAGTGAACAGTTTCCGGCACGTTCACCCAGTCCGTTAATGGTTCCTTCAACTTGTCTGGCGCCTGCCTGAACGGCAGTAATGGAGTTAGCGACTGACATCCCCAAATCGTCATGGCAATGAACAGAAATAATTGCCTTATCAATATTAGGTACGCGATTAAATAAGGTTTTAATAATACCGCCAAATTGGTAGGGCGTTGTATAACCAACGGTATCAGGAATATTGATGGTCGTTGCGCCTGCTTTTATGGCCTGCTCGACGATGCGGCACAAGTTATCGATATCTGAGCGTCCTGCATCTTCACAGGAGAATTCCACATCATCGGTATACCTGCGCGCCCGTTTGATGGAACGAACCGCCATTTCGACGATATCATCAAACCCTTTTTTTAATTTATGTTCAACATGCAGGTTGGAAGTCGCCAACACCATATGCAGGCGAAAAGCTTCTGCAACACTCAGAGCTTCCGCCGAAACATCGATATCATTATCAACACAACGGGACAGGGCACAGATACGGCTGTTTTTGATCTCGCGAGCGATAGTCTGGACTGATTCAAAATCGCCGGGGGAAGAAACGGGGAAACCCGCTTCGATAATATCAACGCCCAGCCTTTCCAGTGCATAAGCGATTTGCAGTTTTTCTTTGACACTCAGGCTGGCCTGTAACGCCTGTTCACCATCTCGCAATGTGGTATCGAAAATAATAACTTGCTGGCTCATAGTTGTGCTCCTGTCAGTTGTCATGTTTTAATTTTTTTAGGGCGCCGAGCAGGTATAAAAAAACCCGCGTTAGCGCGGGTTTTTATCTCTGGTAAAGATTAACTCTGAATTCAATCTACCAGCATACCGCGCACATTAAAGGCGTTTAGTAGTAGGCTTAGTAGACGAATATTGTGAATCATGTAAGTCAACCTTTGAAAATCTGTTAATTGAGTATTACCGTTTCGATATAATTATTGATACGTCATCTGAAAAACATTGTCAAGCAGTACAAATTTAGGCCGGGAATGAATAATGTGCATTAATAGGATTTTTTTTGACCTTTTCGTAGCCGGAGTGACTATTTTTTACATTTTTAACGATGTTTTTATCTATTTTTCATATCTATATATGAAGTAAAATCCGGCCCTAATGGATAATAAATATAATGCTTATAATGTTATAAAGATGTTTATTAACGGGACAGGGATAGAATGAATACTCACTATGGTGTTCTTGGCTTACTAATCAATAACTATATTAAATATAAATATATTAACGAAAAATATTTATTCATCATATGAATAAATTTTCTTCTGTGCGCTGGAAAATAACCAGCCATAGTTAACATAACAATTTAATCCTGCTGGAAAATTTATATAAACAAATTCATAAGGATTATTCTAATTCAGAGTTATGGGTTAATAATTTATTTTTGATTATTTTTAATAATATATAATTGTTTTTATACAAGGAAGAATCTCAATTAAATTGTCATTGATTGAGATAAATGATCTTATTATTTGAAGTAGCTCTTTAAAATGTTGAAACTTACATGGTAAGGCAGTCTATATTCATTTATTAATAATAAGATCGCCGCAATAAATATAGTGGAGTGAAATTAAATAATGGCTGGATGCAACCTGGTAAACACAGGAAAAAAAGAACCATGTGAAGTTCAATTGCGTAGTGTAGATCTCAATTTGCTGACGGTTTTTGATGCTGTTATGCAAATGCAGAATATTACACGTGCAGCTCAGGCATTAGGTATGTCACAACCGGCGGTCAGTAACGCAGTAGCTCGCTTAAAAACGATGTTTGATGATGAATTATTTGTGCGGCATGGGCGTGGTATTCAGCCAACGGCGAGGGCAAAACAACTTTTCGGGCCACTTAGGCAGGCACTTCAGATTGTACATAATGAGTTACCCGGAGCAGGGTTTGATCCCGATAATAGTGTAAGAACATTTAATCTTTCTATCTGTAGTCCACTTGATATCCGTTTAGCTGCTCAAATTGTTGGTGAAATAAAAAGGCATTCTCCCAATATCGATGTCGTGATTAAAACACAAATAAACGACAATATTGAGAAGAAATTAAAATATCAAGAAATCGAATTTGTTATCAGTTATACCCAATTTGAACACCCTGATTTTCAGCATTTCCCATTATTTGATGACGAGCTGGTTCTGGCTGTTTCTCAAAGTCATCCCAGAATTGGTGAATGTATCAGTCAGCAGCAATTGCAGGATGAGCGTCATGCAATTGTAGCATTAGATAATTCAGATTCCTTCAGCAAACCTTACTATGAAAACAGTGAATTAATAGATTCTGTCTCTTATCAGGGAACTGATTTAAATAGTGTTCTTAACATCGTATCTCAGACTTATCTGGTTGCCATCGCGCCTAAATGGATGGTTGAGCACTATTCCGGGCAGTTAAATATCCGTACTGTATCATTGCCTAATAACAGTGTTTCCCGCCCGTGTTATTTGATATGGCATGCTTCAATGAACAGAGATAAAGGACATCAGTGGATGAAATCATTACTGAGTTGTCTTGGCGACCGGTAATAAAACGCGGTATTCACCTGTCGTTATCTTTTATCCAATCTATTTCGAATCGCATTACAGTAGCAGGCCTCCCTCTTTTTAGGGAGGCCTGTCTTATTAAAAATACGCTTCCCCCTTTCATCAGGAATGGGTAGACTGCGCGGAAATAGCTAACACATGTAAGCTGAAAATTAGGCAGTTTTCTTGCTGAATGTGATGAACCAAAGATTTAGAACAGGAATATATTGTGGTAACAAATTCTCTCCACTCCTATCACTTGATCACGCGATTACAACAGCAAGTCAGCAAATACCCTGAAAAAATTGCATTTCGCCAATGGTCAGCATCAGAACAGCTTGAAATGAGCTGGCAGGATGTTGATAGTAAAACGAAATCCATTGCAAGATCCCTGCTGTCACTTGAGGTGGGAATTCAGGAGAAAATCGGTATTTTTGCCGATAACTCAATGGCATGGTCATTATCGGATCTGGCCATTTTGCAGTTACGGGCCGTCACAGTACCGCTTTATGCGACAAGTAGCCGTGATCAGGCTGCATTTATTCTCAATGATGCAGGAGTACGGATATTATTTGTGGGAGGGCAGGAGCAGTACGATATAGCGTTGACATTGTTAGCCCTTTGCCCGCAGCTTAATCATCTGGTTGTTCTGGATGAATCTGTCGATTTGAAAGAATGTCCACAAGCATTGTATTTATCGGCATTTATTGCTGATGACAGGCCACAGTATCAGGCTGAACTTGATAGCCGCATTGCCGGATTGGATTTGCATGATCTTTTTACGCTGATTTATACCTCCGGTACAACAGGAGAGCCAAAAGGTGTCATGCTGGATTACCAGAATATAGCTGCCCAGCTTTATCTGCATGATCAGCGGTTGACGCTGACTGAACAGGATGTATCTCTCAGTTTTCTGCCGTTATCCCATATTTTTGAGCGTGCATGGAGTTATTACGTCATGCATACAGGCGCCTTAAATGTCTATCTGACCGACACCAATTTTGTTCGGGAGGCGATGGTTGATGTGCGTCCGACCGTGATGTGCTCTGTTCCTCGTCTGTATGAAAAAATACATAGTGCAATTCTTGAGAAAGTGTCCCGCGCTCCATTCTGGCGCAGAATGATTTTCCAGTGGGCGATCAAACGGGGTGAACGCCGTTGGTCACGTCAATTAAACGGTAAAAAGGGCTGTCCGTTTTCTTTATGCGGCGAAAAACTGGCTGATCGTTTGGTACTGAACAAACTTCGCCAGCTATTAGGTGGGCGGATCCGTTTTCTGCCGGTAGCCGGAGCACGCCTTGAAGACTCCATTATGCGCTTCTTCCTGTCAGTTGGGCTCAATATCAAATACGGTTATGGGATGACGGAAACCTGCGCCACGGTTTCCTGCTGGGAAGAGAAAAATTATCTGTTGGGTTCAATAGGTACGCCATTGCCCGGAGTGGATGTTCGTATCAGCACAGCGGGTGAAATTCAGGTACGTGGCCCAATCGTAATGAAAGGGTATTACAATCGACCGGAAGACACGGTTCATGCTTTTACTGAAGATGGCTGGCTGCGAACAGGGGATGCCGGAGGGCTGGATGAAACCGGGAATTTGTTCATTACAGAACGCCTGAAAGATTTAATGAAAACGTCAACGGGAAAATATATTGCTCCGCAATTAATTGAAGGAGCACTGGGGCAGGATCGTTTTATTGAGCATATTGCTGTGATTGCCGATACCCGCCAGTTTGTTTCAGCGTTGATTGTTCCCAGCTATGAAGCGCTGGAGGATTACGCAAAATCGATAAATCTTCATTACCAGAGTCGTTTGGAATTACTGCGTAATCATCAGATTATCGGATTATTTGAACAACGCCTGAAAGAATTGCAGAAAAATATCGCCAAATTCCATCAGGTAAAACGCTTTACGCTGTTGCCTGAAGCCTTTTCGATGGAAAAAGGCGAACTGACTCCGACACTGAAATTACGGCGTAAGGTGATTTCTCAACGTTATCAGAGTGAAATTGAATCCATGTATCGGGATTGAATCAGCTCTGGATAATAACGCTCCTGCTTTGGTTTAACTGAGAATAACGAAATCATTTCATTAAAAAAATGTTTTCAATATGTGAATTGTTGTTTGATAACCTTGAGATCTGACGTTATGTTAATGGCTTAGTGTATTAATGAAATGCGTGTCATTACGAATGCTAATCTAATAAACACTGCGAATAAATAGAATGGGATAAATAAGGTCACTCTCATGATGACCTTATGAAGTCCTGACATTAACTTGCAAACAGAGCCTGGAGGCAAACTCAATGGAGATGTTGTCAGGAGCCGAAATGGTCGTCAGATCGTTAATCGATCAGGGCGTTGAGCATGTATTCGGTTATCCGGGAGGGGCCGTCCTGGATATTTATGATGCCTTACATACGATTGGCGGAATAGAACATATTCTGGTCCGTCATGAACAGGGCGCTGTTCATATGGCGGATGGTTATACGCGTTCAACGGGGCAAACGGGGGTTGTTCTGGTCACTTCAGGGCCGGGAGCAACCAACGCCATAACCGGAATTGCAACGGCGTATATGGATTCGATTCCAATGGTGGTGTTGTCTGGTCAGGTGGCCAGCTCTTTGATCGGTAACGATGCTTTTCAGGAATGTGATATGGTGGGTATCTCCCGTCCTATCGTCAAACATAGCTTTCTGGTGAAGAAAGCGGAAGATATTCCAAATATAATCAAAAAAGCTTTTTATTTAGCTGCAAGTGGCCGTCCGGGACCTGTTGTTATTGATTTCCCTAAAGATACCGTTAATCCAGCGCTGAAATTTCCCTATATTTATCCAGAAAAAATCAATATGCGCTCCTACAATCCAACGATTCAGGGGCATAAGGGACAGATTAAGCGAGCACTGAAAGCGTTACAGGAAGCGAAAAAGCCGGTGCTTTATGTAGGAGGCGGTGCGATTAATTCGGACTGTTCAGAAGAATTGCTGAAACTAGCGGAATCCCTTCGTCTTCCTGTGACAAGTTCATTGATGGGGCTTGGTGCTTTTCCTGCTACTCATCAGCAGAGTCTGGGTATGCTGGGGATGCATGGCATGTTTGAAGCCAATAAAGCGATGCACAATGCCGACATTATTCTTGCCGTAGGGGTGCGTTTTGATGATCGCACGACCAATAATTTAGCAAAATATTGCCCGCAAGCGACGGTATTACATATTGATATTGATCCAACATCCATTTCTAAAACAGTGACGGCTGATATTCCGATTGTTGGCGATGCGAAACAGGTACTCGGTCAGATGGTGGAACTGTTGGACACAACGGAAAGCCCTCAGGATCCCGATGCAATCAAAGACTGGTGGCTATCTGTTGAACAGTGGCGTAATCGCAAATGCCTTGATTATGATCGCGCCAGCCCGAAAATAAAACCACAGGCAGTTATTGAAGCACTTTATCGTTTGACCAAAGGAGATGCGTATATTGCATCCGATGTTGGTCAGCATCAGATGTTTGCTGCACTGCATTATCCATTTGATAAACCAAGGCGTTGGATTAATTCCGGTGGTCTGGGAACGATGGGCTTTGGTCTGCCTGCGGCTCTGGGCGTTAAGCTGGCAAACCCGGAAGCAACGGTTATATGTGTGACCGGCGATGGCAGTATTCAGATGAATATTCAGGAGCTGTCCACCGCATTACAGTATGGTTTACCGGTTCTGGTGCTTAACTTAAATAACCGTTTTTTGGGCATGGTGAAACAGATACAGGATATCATTTACGCGGGGCGCCATTCTCAGTCCTACATGGAATCACTGCCCGATTTTGTCAGGCTGGCAGAAGCTTACGGACACATTGGTGTCTCCATCCAGAATTATGATGAGCTGGAAAGCAAATTGGCTCAGGCTTTGCGTGAAGTGACAGAAAACCAGCGTCTGGTTTTTGTTGATGTTACCGTTGATGAAACAGAACACGTTTATCCTATGCAGATCCGTGGAGGAGCAATGGATGAGATGTGGTTAAGCAAAACAGAGAGGACCTGATCATGCGCCGGATTTTGTCTGTATTACTTGAAAACGAATCGGGAGCATTGTCTCGCGTAGTGGGTCTGTTTTCCCAACGGGGTTATAATATTGAAAGTCTGACGGTGGCACCAACGGAAGACCCGACTCTGTCACGCATGACCATCCAGACTAAAGGTGATGCGAAGGTATTGGAGCAGATAGAAAAACAGCTGCATAAGTTAGTGGATGTTCTGCGGGTTAATGAGTTAACGGCTGGTGCTCACGTTGAGCGTGAAATCATGCTGGTAAAATTGCAGGCCAGTGGATACGGGCGCGAAGAAATTAAACGCAGCACCGATATTTTTCGTGGGCAGATCGTTGATGTGACTTCGTCACTGTACACTGTTCAGTTGGTGGGCACGAGCGAAAAGCTGGACGCCTTTCTTGATGCGGTACGGGAAGTTGCAGAAATCGTGGAAGTGGCGCGATCAGGCATTGTAGGTGTTGCGCGCGGAGAAAAAATTATGCGATGAAAATTCGCAATCTGCGGGTTAATATACAGATATTTACTGGGCCCTACTGTAACGTGGGGCTTTTTCTATCATATTACTGAGGGGTTAATGTGAAACTGGATGAGATCGCCCGCTTAGCAGGTGTTTCACGTACTACGGCCAGTTATGTTATCAATGGTAAAGCTAAACAGTATCGGGTCAGCGATAAAACAGTAGAAAAAGTAATGGCGGTAGTCAGAGAACATAACTACCACCCTAATGCTGTTGCTGCCGGTCTACGGGCAGGACGTACCCGCTCCATTGGTTTAGTGATACCGGATTTGGAAAATACGAGCTATACCCGTATTGCTAACTACCTTGAACGTCAGGCACGGCAGCGCGGATATCAGTTATTGATAGCCTGCTCTGAAGACCAGCCAGATAACGAAATGCGTTGTGTTGAGCATCTTTTGCAACGGCAAGTTGATGCAATTATTGTTTCCACTGCTCTGCCTCCTGAGCATCCATTCTATCAGCGCTGGGCGAATCGCTCCCTGCCTATTATCGCGCTGGATCGTGCATTGGACAGCGAGCATTTCGTCAGTGTTGTCGGGGACGATCTTGAAGATGCGAAAATGCTGGCACAGGAATTACGCCAGTTTCCTTCAGAATCCGTGCTTTATTTGGGCGCACTGCCTGAATTATCCGTCAGTTTCTTACGTGAACAAGGGTTCCGCGAAGCATGGGAAAATGATCCGCGACAGGTGAATTATCTCTATGCGAACAGCTATGAACGTGAAGCAGCGGCTGATGTTTTTGCTTCATGGCTGGAAAAAAATCCTTTGCCTCAGGTACTTTACACGACTTCATTTGCCTTGCTTCAGGGAGTAATGGATACCATTCTGAAACGCAGCGGACGGTTGCCAGAACAGCTAGTCATTGCAACATTTGGTGATCATGAGTTGCTTGATTTTCTTGAGTGCCCGGTATTATCGGTAGCACAGCGCCATCGTGATGTTGCTGAACAGGCTTTGTCACTGGTATTAGCTAGCCTTGATGAAAAACAGAGGCCGGAACCGGGAATAACCCGTATGCGTCGTCACTTATGCCGTCGGGGACGTTTGAGTCGTAAAGACTGATTGGTGTGCCCTCATTTTAGGTGAGGGTGCAATATGTTGTTCCAAAAATCATTCAAATAGATTCGTTGATTTAATTTTGAGACTATTCCGACTAAAATTTTTCTGAACGAAAATCTATGAGTGAAAAAATGGCAAATAGGCTATTGAAGGTGAAAAGAACAATATCTTTGCTTAAGAAATATATTATAAAGATAAGTTATTTCTTTTTTGTGAGATATTTGGTTATATACTTTATATTCAAATAATTGCAGATTTTTTTGTTCTGCTTTATTTCAGCTTATTATTACTTTTTATACTATTTTGATCTGAGTATATTTTTATTATTGATAGATTACGATTGATTAACAATTGTGCAATAATGAGATATGGATTGCATAAATTAATTTAAGTGATAATTATTTGTCCTAAAAAATTTTTTTCAGGTTAGTCTTGGCGTCATTCATAAATAAATCAGTTTTATCATGGTGTTAGCTGACAATAATATTGCCAAATCTAAAAAATCCTTCTTTTTCTCTCTTAAATCTTTCTGTAAATCTAGCTAAAGCACACTGGCTCTGGCTTGACAAGGTTTTCATACCATCCGTAAACTCTTAATTGTGGTGATTTGTGGGATAATGTGGAGATTTCGGCCATCAAGGGGTAACCTGAGTATGTTTCGTGGAGCAACGCTGGTTAATCTCGATACTAAAGGGCGACTTACTGTACCCGCCCGATATAGGGAAACGCTGAATACGGAATCAAAAGGTCAAATGGTTTGTACTATTGATCTTCACCAGCCGTGTCTGTTGCTTTATACATTACCCGAATGGGAAATCATCGAAGAAAAATTATCTCGCTTATCCAGCATGAACCCAGCCGAACGTCGTGTTCAACGTTTGTTATTAGGACACGCTAGTGAATGCCAAATGGACAGTGCAGGACGTCTTTTGTTAGCCCATACATTGCGTCAGCATGCAGGGCTAACAAAAGAGGTCATGCTGGTTGGGCAATTTAATAAATTTGAATTGTGGGATGAGCAGGTCTGGTATCAGCAAGTACAAAGTGACATCGCTGCTGAACAATCTACACAAGAACCTTTATCAGCAAGGCTACAGGATTTATCACTATAAACATGGCAAATAGTCATTTCAAGCATACCAGTGTATTACTGGATGAAGCTGTCAATGGACTGAATATCCGGGAAGATGGAATTTATATTGATGGAACATTCGGGCGAGGGGGGCACTCTCGCCTGATTTTATCAAAATTAGGGCCGAATGGTCGTTTGATGGCAATTGATCGCGACCCGCAGGCCATTGAAGCATCAAAGGCGATTACTGACCCGCGTTTTTCCATTACACATGGGCCATTTTCAGATTTGGCGACCTATGTAAAAGATGCAGGTCTGGCTGGACAGATTGATGGTGTACTGTTGGATTTAGGCGTGTCTTCACCGCAGCTGGATGATCCTGAACGTGGTTTCTCATTTATGCGTGACGGGCCACTGGATATGCGGATGGATACAACCCGAGGGCAATCAGCCGCAGAGTGGCTGATGAAGGCTGAAGCAGATGATATCGCGTGGGTACTGAAAACGTTTGGTGAAGAACGTTTTGCCAAACGTATTGCAAGAGCCATTGTTGCTCGCAATCAGGAAGAACCGATTACGCGAACCAGAGAATTGGCAGAGTTAATTGCGAAGGCAAGTCCAATTAAGGAGAAACATAAGCATCCTGCGACACGCAGTTTTCAGGCTATCAGAATCTACATTAACAGTGAACTGGAAGAAATAGAACGTGCATTGGACGGTGCATTGCAAGTTTTAGCACCACAAGGGCGATTATCAGTCATCAGTTTCCACTCGTTGGAAGATCGCATCGTGAAACGCTTTATCCAGCAACATAGTCAGGGGCCTAAGGTGCCGGCAGGTCTGCCGCTTACCGAAGTACAATTGAGGGCATTGGGAGGACGTAGTCTGAAATCAATTGGCAGGTTAAAACCCTCAGAGGATGAAGTGGCAACCAATCCGAGAGCAAGAAGTTCGGTATTGCGATTTGCTGAAAAGGCGGGTGATGAGAAGGCAGGTGAATAGTGGCAGGTGAACGTCATGGATTAGTGGGAGTTATTGGCAGGGATTTGTTCCGTAATGCCAAAATCCCACTGATTTTACTGGTGGCTGTTGTGGTTTCAGCCATCAGTGTAGTGACGGTCACCCATCAGACCCGCTTATTGACTGCGGAGAAAGAACGTCAGGCAATTCAGATTGATGCTCAGGATATTGAATGGCGTAACTTGCTCCTTGAAGAAAATGCATTGGGTGACCACAGTCGGATCGAATCTATAGCGACTGAAAAATTTCACATGCAACATGTCGATCCAGCACAAGAAAATATTGTGATCACTCAATAAAGTCCAGTTGACAACTAAAAGGTAGGCGATGAAAGCTGCACGCTCTTTAAAGTTGAAAAAACAAGAAGATAAAGCCAGTTTTGTTAAGTGGCGTTTTGTCTTGCTCTGCGGGGGCATTTCGCTTGCTTTAATCGGGCTTTTGATTCGAGTGGCTTATTTGCAGATTATCAACCCTGACCGTTTGGTGAAAGAGGGGGATTCCCGCTCTTTGCGTGTCCAGTCCATTCCTACCTCTCGTGGCATGATTAACGACCGCAATGGGCGTCCGCTGGCTGTCAGCGTACCGGTAGATGCCGTCTGGGCGGACCCGAAAGAAGTCTTTGAAAAAGGCGGGATTACGGATGATACCCGTTGGCAAGCGTTGGCTGATGCACTCTCTATTCCTCTAGACCAACTCACCAGTAAAATTAATGAATATCCTAAAGGTCGATTCGTCTATCTTGCCCGTCAGGTTAATACCTCAATTGGCGATTATGTCGGAAAACTGAAACTCCCGGGTATCTATTTGCGTCAGGAGTCCCGCCGTTATTATCCGGCCGGTCAGGTGACGGCACACATTATCGGTGTGACCAATATCGATGGCAATGGTATTGAAGGGGTGGAAAAGAGTTTCGACAGCTGGCTGACGGGTAAACCGGGTAGCCGGACTGTTCGTAAGGATCGTAACGGTCGGGTTATTGAGGATATCTCATCTGTAGACAGCAGGGCTGCTCATGATTTGGCGCTCAGTATTGATGAACGTCTACAGACATTGGTCTATCGGGAATTAACTAAAGCCGTCGTACTTAACAAAGCTGAATCCGGTACAGCCGTATTAGTAGATGTTAATACCGGCGAAGTTCTGGCAATGGCAAACAGCCCGTCCTATAACCCGAATAATCTGGCTGGCACTCCCAAAGATGCGATGCGTAACCGGGCTATCACTGACATGTTTGAACCCGGCTCCACGATAAAACCGCTGGTTGTGATGAGCGCGCTGAATAATGGGATTGTCAAAGAAAATACCGTATTGGATACCAGACCCTACCGGTTGATGTATGGTTCGAGAGGCCATGAAATTAAAGACGTTGCCCCTCGCTCTGAATTAACCATCACGGGGATCTTACAGAAGTCGAGTAACGTTGGTGTTTCTAAACTGGCGTTAGCGATGCCCGCCTCAGAGCTGGTAGATGTGTATTACCGCTTTGGGATGGGAAAACCGACCGATTTGGGGTTGGTCGGAGAAAAGAGTGGCGTATTTCCAAAAAATAGACAAAGGTGGTCAGATCTTGAGAGGGCCACCTTCTCCTTCGGCTACGGGCTGATGGTAACACCGTTACAGTTAGCGCGAGTCTATGCAACGATAGGTAGTCTGGGTGTTTATCGTCCATTATCGATTACCAAAGTTGATCCCCCCGTTCCGGGAACCCGGGTATTTCCTGAGCATATTATGCGCACAGTGGTACACATGATGGAAAGTGTGGCACTACCCGGTGGTGGTGGGGTACGTGCGGCGATAAAAGGTTATCGTATTGCGATTAAAACCGGTACGGCTAAAAAGGTCGGGCCGGACGGTAAATATGTAAATAAATATATTTCCTATACCGCAGGTGTTGCACCTGCGAGTAATCCACGTTTTGCACTGGTTGTGATTATCGATGATCCACAGGCAGGAAAATATTATGGCGGTGCAGTTTCAGCGCCTATCTTCGGTGCCATCATGAGTGGTGTTCTCCGTACGATGAATGTTGAGCCTGATGCCTTGCCTGCGGACGATAAAAAAGAGTTTGTAGTTGATAACTAATTAATAACTAATCTGTGATGAATAAATAAAAAGAGGATAAAAGTGGAAGATCGTAATTTACGCGATTTGTTAGCTCTCTGGGGGATTAACGCCCCTGAGCTTCCGCTACGAGAAATGACATTGGACAGCCGCAAAGCGGCTGCCGGAGATCTGTTTGTTGCGGTTAAAGGGCATCAGGCAGATGGTCGAAAATACATTCCTCAAGCCATCGCTCAGGGGGTCGCTGCGGTGATCGCTGAAGCGGAGGGAAAAGCGGATAACGGCACCATTCAGGAAATGCACGGTGTTCCGGTTATCTATTTTGATGATTTAAATAATAAACTGTCGAAATTGGCAGGTGAATTTTATCAGCACCCGGGTAACAAATTAAAGCTGGTTGGCGTCACAGGAACCAACGGTAAAACAACAACAACACAATTGTTGGCACAGTGGAGTCAGGGGCTGGGAGAAACCAGTGCCGTGATGGGAACGGTGGGAAATGGTCTGCTGGGCATGACGGTTCCAACTGAAAATACGACAGGTTCAGCCGTTGACATTCAGCTTGATTTACAGCAACTCGTCAATCAGAAAGCAACGTTTGCAGCAATGGAAGTTTCATCACATGGCTTAATTCAAAGCCGTGTAGCATCGTTACCGTATCAGGCCGCTGTTTTTACTAATTTAAGCCGTGATCACCTTGATTATCATGGCGATATGGAAAGCTACGAAGAAGCCAAATGGCTGCTGTTCAGCACGCATAACGTTAAACAAAAAATTATTAATGCTGATGATGACATCGGTCTGAAATGGTTATCCCACTTACCTGATGCAGTGTTATCTGAAACCGTCGCTGTCACGATGGAAAATCGCCTGCCGGAAAACTGGCAGGGGCGGTGGTTATCGGCAAAAGACATTCATTACCACGATAAAGGCGCGTCTATTACCTTCACATCCAGCTGGGGAAGCGGAACTATTGAAAGTCCTCTGATGGGAGCCTTTAATGTCAGCAACCTGTTATTAGCTCTTGCAACGCTATTATCACTAGAATATCCGTTAGAAAAACTGCTGGCAACTGTATCTTGTCTGATCCCGGTTTGTGGGCGAATGGAAGTATTTGCAGCCTCAGGCCGTCCTACGGTAGTCGTCGATTATGCTCACACACCGGATGCACTGGAAAAAGCCCTGGCAGCAGCAAGATTGCACTGCAAAGGGCAGCTCTGGTGTGTATTCGGTTGTGGAGGCGATCGCGATAAGGGCAAACGCCCATTAATGGGAGGTGTTGCTGAGCAAGAGGCAGATCGGGTGGTTGTGACTGATGACAATCCACGTAGCGAAGAGCCTCAGTCCATAGTTGCGGATATTCTGACAGGCTTCATCGATCCGGGCCGTGCGATGGTGATTCATGGGCGTGTTGAAGCAGTTACCAGTGCCATTATGCAGGCGGCAGAAGACGATGTTGTGTTAGTCGCAGGTAAAGGCCATGAAGACTATCAATTGGTAGGGAACCGCCGTCTGGATTATTCAGATCGTCTGACAGTTGCGCGTCTGTTGGGGGTGACAGCATGATCTCACTGACTCTACAACAGCTGGCACAAGTGACCGAGGGAACGTTACATCACGTTTCCGGGCAACAGGCGGCCATTATCCGTATTGAAGCGGTGACAACTGACAGCCGCAAAATCACAGGTGGTGATCTGTTCATTGCTTTAAAAGGGGAAAACTTTGATGCTCATAACTTCGCGGCTGATGTAGCGAAGCAAGGTGCCGCTGTTTTGTTGGTCGAGCGACCTCTTGAAGTGGATTGCCCTCAGGTGGTTGTAGAAGACACCCGTTTGGCAATGGGCAAACTGGCGGGCTGGGTTCGCGGGCAAAGCAATGCACGAATTGTTGCATTGACGGGATCTTCCGGCAAAACCTCCGTGAAAGAGATGACTGCTGCGATTTTACGTCAATGCGGTAATACGCTTTATACCGCAGGCAACTTTAATAACGATATCGGTGTACCGTTAACCCTGTTCCGCCTTACGCCGGAACACCAGTTTGCGGTTATTGAGCTGGGTGCTAACCATATTGGTGAAATTGCGTATACCACTGATATGGTTCGGCCTGAAAGTGCGCTGGTTAATAATCTGTTTTCTGCCCATCTGGAAGGATTTGGCTCACTGGCGGGAGTGGCCAAAGCAAAAGGTGAAATTTTTGCAGGGCTTTTGTCCACAGGCACCGCCATTATCAATCTGGACAGCAATGACTGGCATAACTGGCAGCAGAGCATCAGTGATCAGCAGACGGTATGGCGTTTTTCCATTACACCTGCGGCAGACGCCGATTTTTATGTGACAGATATTCAGGAGCAGCCTCTGGAAACGCGCTTCTGTCTGCATACACCAATCGGCAATTGTGAAATCGCGTTGCCGTTGCCCGGAAGACACAATATAGCCAATGTCTTAGCCGCCAGTGCGCTGGCGATTTCAGTCGGAGCATCCCTTGATGATATTCGTACCGGTTTATTAGGGCTGAAAGCGGTGCCGGGGCGGTTATTCCCGGTTTCTCTGGCCGCCGGAAAAGTGGTGCTGGATGATACTTATAATGCCAATCCCGGCTCCATGATTGCTGCCGCACAGGTATTAGCCCGGATGCCCGGCTATCGCGTGATGGTAGTCAGCGATATGGGTGAATTGGGTGAGCAGGCGATTGAGTGCCACCGTCAGGTTGGTGAAGCTGTTGCATCGACAGACATTGAACAACTGCTTAGCGTCGGGCCTTTAAGTGCTCATATTAGTGATGCAAGTGGTCGTGGTCAGCATTTTTCCAGCAAGGCCGAGTTAGTTGCAGCACTGCTTCCTGTATTGAAGCAACACGAAACGATTTCTGTATTAATTAAAGGTTCACGCAGCGCCAAAATGGAAGAGGTAGTGGACTCACTGAAGGAGAACTTCCAATGTTAGTTTGGCTGGCTGAGTATCTGGTTAAGTATCATACAGGATTTAACGTCTTTTCCTATCTGACGTTCAGAGCGATTGTCGGCTTGCTGACTGCGTTGTCTATTGCATTGTGGATGGGGCCAACTCTGATTGCTTATCTGCAAAAGTTACAGATCGGTCAGGTTGTACGTAACGATGGGCCGGAGTCCCATTTCAGCAAGCGCGGAACACCGACGATGGGCGGGTTGCTGATCCTGTTTTCTATTACTATTTCTGTCCTGCTATGGGCGCGTCTGGATAACCCTTATGTCTGGTGTGTACTGGCTGTACTGCTGGGTTACGGCATCGTTGGGTTCGTTGATGACTATCGGAAGGTTGTCCGTAAAGACACGAAGGGGTTGATTGCCCGCTGGAAATATTTCTGGCAGTCCGTACTGGCGCTTGGTGTGGCATTTGCGATGTACAGCATTGGTAAAGACACGTCGGCGACACAATTGGTTGTGCCGTTTTTCAAAGATGTGATGCCGCAGCTTGGCCTGCTGTACATCTTGCTGACTTATTTCGTAATTGTCGGAACCAGTAATGCCGTTAACCTGACCGATGGGCTGGATGGTCTGGCAATTATGCCAACCGTACTGGTGGCAGCCGGTTTTGCATTAGTGGCATGGGCAACAGGTAACGTCAATTTTGCCAATTATTTGCATATTCCTTACCTGAGCCATGCCGGTGAATTAGTGATTGTCTGCACCGCAATTGTCGGAGCAGGGCTGGGTTTCCTGTGGTTTAACACCTATCCGGCACAGGTTTTCATGGGTGATGTTGGCTCACTGGCTCTGGGAGGAGCGCTGGGAACCATCGCGGTGTTACTGCGTCAGGAATTTCTGCTGGTCATTATGGGCGGGGTGTTTGTTGTGGAAACACTGTCCGTTATTTTGCAGGTTGGCTCGTTCAAATTACGCGGGCAGCGTATTTTCCGTATGGCTCCTATTCATCATCACTATGAGCTGAAAGGCTGGCCGGAGCCACGCGTTATTGTACGTTTCTGGATTATTTCCCTGATGCTGGTACTGATTGGTCTGGCAACATTGAAGGTACGTTAATCATGACTGAACGGATCATGACAAAATACGAAGGTAAAAAAGTCGTTATTGTTGGGCTGGGGTTAACCGGCCTTTCCTGCGTTGACTTTTTCATGGCGCGTGGCGTGATTCCTCGTGTGATGGATACCCGTATCGTACCGCCGGGAAGTGACAAGCTGCCTGATAATGTTGAATGTCACACCGGCAGCTTCAACAAACAATGGCTGATGGAAGCTGATTTAATCGTCTCCAGTCCGGGTATTGCACTGGCAACACCTGAACTCAAGGCCGCGGCTGATGCTGGCATTGAAATAGTCGGAGATATTGAACTGTTCTGCCGTGAGGCAACAGCGCCGATTGTGGCGATTACGGGTTCAAATGGTAAAAGCACAGTAACCACTCTGGTGGGTGAAATGGCGAAAGCCGCTGGATGGCAGGTTGGAGTTGGAGGGAATATCGGTGTCCCGGCTCTGGAGTTACTGAAAAAACCTTGTCAGCTATATGTTTTGGAGCTTTCCAGTTTTCAGCTTGAGACAACTTACAGCCTGCGGGCAGCCGCTGCGACCGTGCTGAATGTCACCGAAGACCATATGGTTCGCTACCCTGAAGGGCTGGCTCAATATCGCGCAGCCAAGCTGCGCATCTATGATCAGTCCAAAGTATGTGTTGTGAATGAGCAGGATGATCTGACCCTGCCGGTAGCAGGTAAAGACAGCCGTTGTATCAGTTTTGGTGTAGGAAGTGGTGATTACCGGCTTGACAGTGAACAGCAACAATTAGTTGCCAATCAACAGCCCGTCCTGTCTACACGTGAGATGTGTCTGACAGGTCAGCATAATTACACTAACGCGCTTGCTGCGCTGGCGCTGGCCGATGCGGTTAATATCCCCCGTGAAGCAAGTCTGCGGGCACTGCGTACTTATCAGGGGCTGGCTCACCGTTTTCAGGTAGTTCATATGAGAAACGGTATTCGCTGGGTCAACGATTCCAAAGCCACAAATGTCGGCAGCACTCAGGCAGCACTGAGTGGCCTGATGCTGGAGGGAACACTTTACCTGTTAGTCGGTGGAGACGGGAAAGAAGCTGATTTCACCCCTCTTCGGTCTTATTTAGCCGGAAATAACATTCGTCTTTATTGTTTTGGTCGTGATGGAAATCAACTGGCGCAGCTGCGTCCTGAAATTTCCACACTGACGGATACGATGGAACAGGCCATGAGGGAAATTACCCCCAAATTGGTTAGCGGAGACATGGTGTTATTGTCACCGGCCTGTGCGAGCTTTGATCAGTTTAGTGGTTTTGAACAGCGGGGTGATGAGTTCTCCCGTTTGGCGGAGGAGTTGGGTTAATGATCATTCCGGGCCTCGGTAAATTTAAAAATTGGCTGGCGGGTAATGTGGAGACAGATCCCACAGATATCGTCATGTATGATCGTACCCTGGTCTGGATGGTACTTGGGTTAGCGGCGATTGGTTTTGTGATGGTGACATCGGCTTCAATGCCAGTCGGGCAGCGTCTTGCTCAGGATCCATTTATCTTTTCGAATCGCGATGCAGCTTATCTGGGGCTGTCATTTGGCCTGTCGCTGATTACGCTGCGCATTCCGATGGCGTTCTGGCAGCGTTACAGCATTGTTATGTTATTAATGACGATCATGATGCTGGTTGTCGTGCTGTTTGTGGGTAGCTCAGTGAATGGGGCATCTCGTTGGGTAGCCATAGGCCCTTTACGTATTCAGCCGGCGGAATTATCGAAGTTGTCACTCTTTTGTTA
This sequence comes from Xenorhabdus sp. KJ12.1, assembly GCF_963876495.1. Classification (NCBI taxonomy): domain Bacteria; kingdom Pseudomonadati; phylum Pseudomonadota; class Gammaproteobacteria; order Enterobacterales; family Morganellaceae; genus Xenorhabdus; species Xenorhabdus sp. KJ12.1. Next base: position 29,325 of record NZ_CAWNQH010000024.1, on the reverse strand, counting down.
CCTCTCCAGTTATCTGGTGAGAAAAGTCGAAGAGGTGAGAAACAACTTCTGGGGGTTCTGTAAGCCGATGGGCGTCATGATCGCGCTGGCTGTCCTGCTGCTGGCCCAACCCGATTTGGGAACCGTGGTTGTACTGTTTGTAACAACTCTGGCTCTGTTATTTTTGGCGGGGGCAAAACTGTGGCAGTTTCTTGCCATCATTGGCTGCGGCATCTTTGCGGTTATCGTGTTGATTATTGCGGAACCATACCGCGTGCGCAGGGTAACTTCTTTCCTGAATCCGTGGGATGACCCTTTCGGTAGTGGCTATCAGCTTACACAATCTCTGATGGCATTTGGGCGCGGAGACTTTTTCGGGCAAGGGCTTGGGAATTCAGTTCAGAAACTGGAATATCTGCCGGAAGCCCACACTGACTTTATTTTCTCCATTTTAGGGGAAGAATTAGGTTATTTAGGTGTGGTTTTGGTGTTGGCAATGGTATTCTTCGTCGCTTTCCGCGCAATGATGATTGGCCGCCGCGCATTGCAGCTCGATCAGCGATTTGCAGGTTTTCTGGCCTGTGCCATTGGTCTGTGGTTCAGCTTTCAGGCATTCATCAATGTGGGTGCAGCTTCAGGGATGTTACCGACGAAAGGGCTGACATTGCCTCTTGTCAGTTATGGTGGTTCGAGCTTGATCGTGATGTCAACGGCCATCGTTTTATTATTGCGAATTGATTATGAAGTGCGTCTGGCAAAAGCGCAGGCGTTCGTAAGGAGCCCTAAATGAGTGGCAAAAACCGGCGGTTGATGGTAATGGCGGGCGGAACCGGAGGCCATGTGTTTCCGGGGCTGGCGGTTGCCCATTATTTGAAAGAACAGGGCTGGGAGATTCGCTGGTTGGGAACAGCTGATCGCATGGAGGCTGATTTAGTTCCGAAACATGGCATAGAGATCGAGTTTATTCAGATTTCAGGGTTGCGGGGCAAAGGGATAAAAGCGTTACTTGCTGCACCTATCAGAATTTTTAAGGCAATCCGGCAGGCAAAAACGATTATCCGACGTTATCAGCCGGACGTAGTGCTGGGAATGGGAGGATACGTCTCAGGGCCGGGCGGTATTGCTGCATGGTTGTGTGGGGTTCCGGTTGTTCTCCATGAACAGAACGGTATCGCAGGATTAACCAACCGCTGGCTGGCTAAAATTGCAAAAACAGTTTTGCAGGCTTTTCCGGGAGCATTTCCGGATGCTCCGGTGGTCGGTAATCCGGTTCGTAAAGATGTGTTGGCATTACCTGCACCAGCACAGCGCCTCGCAGACAGACAAGGGCCTGTGCGCGTTCTTATTGTTGGTGGTAGTCAGGGTGCAAGAATTCTGAACCAGACAATGCCAGAAGCCGCTTCCCGTCTGGGAGACAGTATCTCTGTATGGCATCAGGCGGGCAAAGGTGCACAGGCAGAAACACAGAAAAAATATGCTGATTTAGCTGTCGCTGATTTCAGGGTGACTGAGTTTATTGATGATATGGCGCAGGCTTACGCGTGGGCTGATATCGTCATTTGCCGCTCTGGTGCGTTGACCGTCAGTGAAATTTCAGCGGCAGGTTTACCGGCGATTTTTGTACCGTTTCAGCATAAAGATCGCCAGCAATATTGGAATGCGTTGCCGCTGGAACAAGCAGGAGCAGCAAAAATACTTGAACAGCCTCAATTTACGGCGGATGCCGTCGTGGAATTGCTGAAACAGTGGCAGCGTCCGCAATTGCAGGAAATGGCAGAAAAAGCTCATTCTGTTGCCATTATCGATGCTACTGAACGAGTAGCTGCGGCATTGATTGATGCCGCTAAAAAATAGAATTCAGGCCGTTCTGTGGGTTTTTAAGATACCGGCAGGGCGGAGAAGTAAACATAACTAGTGAAGATTAAAACGTGAATATACAACAGTTGGCGAAATTAAGAGCTTCAGTGCCTGAAATGAGAAAAGTCAGGCATATCCACTTTGTTGGCATTGGTGGTGCTGGCATGGGTGGGATCGCCGAGGTGTTGGCCAATGAAGGTTATCAGATAAGTGGTTCTGATCTCGCTCCTAATCCTGTTACGCAGCAACTGATTGAACTGGGAGCAACTATTTATTTTAATCACCGCGCGGAGAATGTACGCAATGCCAGCGTGGTCGTTGCATCAACAGCAATTCCTGCCGATAACCCAGAAATTATTGCGGCCCGTGAAGCCCGTATCCCGGTTATCCGTCGTGCAGAGATGCTGGCAGAGCTGATGCGCTACCGACATGGCATCGCTGTTGCGGGAACGCATGGCAAAACGACGACGACAGCAATGATTGCAGGTATCTATGCTCAGGCTGGCCTTGATCCTACTTTTGTCAATGGCGGGTTGGTCAAGTCTGCGGGTACTCATGCTCGTCTTGGTACCAGCCGTTACCTGATCGCTGAAGCGGATGAAAGCGATGCGTCTTTCCTGCACTTGCAACCCATGATGGCGGTGGTAACCAATATTGAACCCGATCATATGGATACCTATCAGGGAGACTTTGAAAACCTGAAGCAGACTTTTGTCAACTTCCTGTATAATTTGCCATTTTATGGTCGGGCCGTGATGTGTATTGATGATCCGGTTGTGAAGGAGTTAATTCCGCGTATCGGTCGTTATGTGACGACTTATGGCTTCAGCAAAGAGGCTGACGTTCGCATTACCCATTATGAACAGAAGGGTGCACAGGGTTTCTTTACCATCAGCCGTGAAGATTTACCTGAACTTCATGTTGTCCTGAATGCTCCGGGAAAACATAACGCACTGAATGCAACAGCCGCTGTGGCTGTCGCAACTGAAGAAGGCATTGATGATACAGCGATTCTGGCATCGCTCGCTGAATTTCAGGGAACCGGACGCCGCTTTGACTTCTTGGGTGATTTTTCTCTCAGGAATATTAACAACAAAGAAGGCAGTGTCATGTTGGTTGATGATTATGGTCATCACCCGACTGAAGTTGATGCGACAGTGAAGGCTGCGCGAGCTGGCTGGCCAGATAAACGTATCGTTATGGTATTCCAGCCTCACCGTTATACCAGAACGCGTGATTTGTACGATGACTTTGCCAATGTATTGAATCAGGTGGATGTGTTGTTAATGCTGGATGTTTATTCTGCCGGGGAAACTCCGATACCGGGTGCGGACAGCCGTTCCTTATGTCGTACTATTCGCAGTCGAGGGAAGCTAGACCCGATACTGGTGTCAGAACCGGAGCAAATTTCGGTCATGCTGTCACAAATAATGGAAAACAACGACTTAGTATTAGTACAGGGTGCCGGTAATATCGGTAAAATAGCGCGCAATTTGGCTGAAACAAAATTACAGCCGTCTTTTAATGAAGGGGAGCATCATGGCTGATAAGGTCGCTGTCTTGTTGGGAGGAACTTCTGCTGAACGTGAAGTTTCACTGCAATCCGGGCAGGCTGTTGTAGCTGGGTTGAAGGAAGCAGGTATTAATGCACATTCAGTCGATACAAAATACTTTGATGTGACTAAACTCAAGGAAGAAGGGTTCAGCAAAGTCTTTATCGCCCTGCATGGACGTGGTGGTGAAGATGGTACAGTACAGGGCGTACTGGAATTTTTGCAGCTTCCTTATACCGGCAGCGGCGTAATGGCATCCGCTTTATCAATGGATAAATTGCGCACAAAGCAGTTATGGCAAGGGGCAAAACTGCCTGTTTCTCCCTATGTTGTGATTAATTCTCATCAATTTGAACAACTTAATGATTTTCAAATCAAAGAATATGTTCAAGAATTAGGGCTGCCATTAATGGTTAAGCCAAATCTGGAAGGTTCCAGTGTTGGCATGACAAAAGTGAACGACTACTCCGAGTTGCGTGGAGCACTGGAGCTGGCATTCCAATATGACCAAATTATCTTGGTTGAGAAATGGATGTTTGGCCCGGAATATACAGTGGCATTTCTTGGTGATGAAGTTCTTCCCTCCATTCGTATTCAGGCACCGGAAGTATTTTATGACTATGATGCGAAATATATCTCAAACGAAACTAAATATTTCTGCCCTAGTGGTTTAAGTGCAGAAAAAGAGCAAGAGTTGGCGGATCTCGCATTAAGAGCCTACAAGATCGTGGGATGTAGTGGCTGGGGAAGGGTTGATATCATGGATGATGGAAATGGCAATTTCTATCTACTGGAAGTGAACACTTCTCCGGGCATGACAAGTCATAGTCTGGTGCCTCAGGCTGCGCGTCAGACGGGATTAAGTTTTTCACAATTAGTAGCGAGAATTCTGGAGCTGGCTGATTGATATGTCACAGGCAGCCCGGAATACGCGGGAAATTGAAGTTCGGAGTTCCCGCCCCAGTAATGGTTATTATCTGGCAGGGTTCCTCTTCTTCCTGATGGTGGTTGGCACTGTCATATGGGGAGGCTGGGTAACCTTAGAGTGGATGAAGGATTCAAACCGGCTGCCACTCTCAAAACTGGTGTTGACAGGCCAGCGGCATTACACCACGGATGATGATGTCAGGCAGGCAATACTGTCACTGGGCACGCCAGAGACATTTATGACACAGGATGTCAATGTCATTCAGGGCCAGATAGAGCGGCTGCCATGGGTCCGTCAGGTCACTGTACGTAAACAATGGCCTGATGAACTGAAAATTCATCTGGTAGAATACGTCCCTTATGTGCGTTGGAACGATACGCACATGCTGGATAAAGAAGGAAGAGTATTCAGTTTGCCTATCGAACGTAGCGCCGGAGGGCATTATTCCATGCTCTATGGCCCGGAAGGCAAAGAAAAAGTCGTATTGGCAGAATATCGCACAATGGCTGAACAGCTTGCTGCACATAAAATGAAATTGAAAGCAGTGATCATGACGGCTCGTAATTCCTGGCAACTGGTACTGGATAATGACGTCCGGCTGGAATTGGGTAATAAAGATCAAGAAGGGCGCATTCAGCGTTTTATTGAACTTTACCCTGTGTTGCAGAAAAACACGCAAAAACGTGTGGCTTATGTGGACTTACGTTATGACAGTGGTGCTGCGGTTGGCTGGGCTCCTTTATTAACTGACGCACCGGCTTCAATGAACGGGCAAGAAAATAAATAGTGACTGGCAATAATACAGAGACAGGCAGAACAACGATGATCAAATCAACGGACAGAAAATTGGTAGTTGGCCTTGAAATCGGGACAGCAAATGTATCTGCCCTGGTTGGTGAAATTCTGCCCGATGGTATGGTTAATATTATCGGAGTGGGAAATTGCCCATCCCGCGGCATGGATAAAGGCGGCGTCAACGATCTTGAATCAGTCGTTAAATGCGTCCAGCGTGCGATTGATCAGGCTGAGTTAATGGCAGATTGCCAAATATCTTCAGTTTATCTGGCGCTGTCTGGCAAACATATTAGTTGCCAGAACGAAATTGGCATGGTGCCAATTTCAGAAGAAGAAGTAACACAGGATGATGTGGACAGTGTTGTCCATACAGCCAAATCGGTTCGTGTTCGCGATGAGCACCGTATTTTGCATGTGATCCCACAAGAATACGCTATCGATTATCAGGAAGGTATCAAAAACCCAGTCGGGCTTTCCGGTGTGCGTATGCAGGCGAAAGTGCATTTGATTACCTGCCATAACGACATGGCAAAAAATATTGTAAAAGCTGTTGAGCGTTGTGGGCTGAAAGTTGACCAGCTTATTTTTGCAGGATTAGCGGCAAGTTATGCTGTTTTGACAGAAGATGAGCGTGAATTAGGGGTATGTGTCGTTGATATCGGCGGCGGAACGATGGATATCGCGGTATATACTGGCGGTGCATTGCGTCATACCAAAGTGATCCCATATGCAGGAAATGTTGTTACCAGTGATATTGCCTATGCATTTGGTACACCGCCGAGTGACGCTGAGACCATCAAGGTACGCCACGGTTGCGCACTGGGTTCGATAGTCAGCAAGGATGAAAGCGTTGAAGTTCCGAGTGTGGGAGGACGCCCTCCCCGCAGTTTGCAACGCCAGACTCTGGCTGAGGTTATTGAGCCACGTTATACCGAACTGCTGAATTTAGTCAATGATGAAATTTTACGATTGCAGGAGCAATTGCGTCAGCAGGGGGTAAAACATCATCTGGCCGCAGGGATCGTTTTAACAGGTGGGGGTGCTCAGATAGATGGGTTGGCTGAGTGTGCCCAACGAGTATTTCATACTCAGGTACGTATTGGACGTCCCCTGAACATTACCGGCCTGACAGATTACGTGCAGGAGCCTTGCTACTCAACAGCAGTCGGGCTTCTGCATTATGGCAAAGAATCCCACCTTGGCGGCGATTCTGATGCTGATAAAAGAACTTCAGTAAGCGGCTGGTTCAAAAAAGTCAGTAGCTGGCTGAGAAAAGAATTTTGATTTTTTATACAGAGGCCGTGAAAATGATGTCGGCCTCGACATAAAGGCACAAAACGGAGAGAAATTATGTTTGAACCACTGGAATTAACCAATGACGCGGTGATTAAAGTCATCGGCGTCGGCGGTGGCGGCGGTAATGCTGTTGAACATATGGTGCGTGAGCGTATTGAAGGTGTCGATTTCTTTGCGGTTAACACTGATGCTCAGGCATTGCGTAAAACAGCTGTCGGTCAGACCATCCAGATTGGCAACGGCATTACAAAAGGATTGGGCGCTGGTGCAAACCCTGAGGTCGGACGTACAGCGGCGGAAGAAGACCGCGAATCACTGCGTACGGCACTGGAAGGGGCCGATATGGTATTTATCGCTGCCGGTATGGGTGGCGGTACAGGAACCGGTGCTGCTCCCGTTGTGGCTGAGATTGCCAAAGAGCTTGGAATTCTGACCGTTGCTGTTGTCACCAAGCCATTTAATTTTGAAGGCAAAAAACGTATGGCCTTCGCGGAGCAGGGGATCACTGAACTGTCCAAACATGTGGACTCACTGATCACTATTCCAAACGATAAATTGCTGAAAGTGCTGGGCCGTGGCATCTCTCTGTTGGATGCATTTGGTGCAGCCAATGACGTGCTGAAAGGTGCGGTTCAGGGTATCGCTGAACTGATCACGCGTCCCGGCTTGATGAATGTTGACTTCGCTGACGTTCGTACTGTGATGTCCGAAATGGGTTATGCCATGATGGGTTCTGGTATCGCGCAGGGCGAAGACCGTGCGGAAGAGGCGGCTGAAATGGCTATTTCCAGCCCATTGCTGGAAGACATCGATCTGTCCGGAGCGCGTGGTGTACTGGTCAACATTACAGCGGGCTTTGATCTGCGTCTGGATGAATTTGAAACAGTGGGTAATACTATCCGTGCATTTGCTTCAGACAATGCAACGGTGGTTATCGGTACATCACTGGATCCGGATATGAATGATGAGCTGCGTGTCACTGTGGTAGCCACGGGTATTGGGATGGATAAACGTCCTGAAATTACGCTGGTGACTAATAACAAAGCATCGCAGCCAAATACATTGGATCGCCGCTATCAGCAAATGCCTGGTGGAATTTCATCATTACCTGATGAAAATAAACCAGCAGCAAAAGTGGTCAATGACCAAAATGCACAGACAAGTAAAGAACCTGATTATCTAGATATTCCGGCATTTTTGCGCAAGCAGGCTGACTGATAGCTAAAAAATTGGTTTCTCCGCTTTTTGTGTTAAAATATTCTGCCAATCATATTTTATAGTGATTGGCAGGATTAGTAATATTGCGAGAGATAAACGATGATCAAACAAAGGACATTAAAACGTATTGTTCAGGCGACAGGTGTCGGTTTACATACCGGTAAAAAAGTCACATTAACAATGCGTCCCGCGCCGGCTAATACCGGGGTCATCTATCGTCGTACTGACTTGAATCCCCCGGTAGATTTCCCGGCTGATGCCAAATCCGTGCGTGATACTATGCTCTGCACTTGTCTGGTAAATGAACAAAATGTGCGAATCTCAACTGTTGAGCATCTGAATGCGGCACTGGCAGGTTTGGGTATCGATAATATTGTTATTGATGTTGACGCGCCAGAAATTCCGATTATGGATGGTAGCGCCAGCCCGTTTGTCTTCCTGTTATTGGATGCAGGCATTGAAGAGCTGAACGTTGCGAAAAAATTCGTGCGTATGAAAGATACAGTTCGCGTGGAAGAGGGTGATAAATGGGCTGAACTGGCACCATATCACGGTTTTAGTCTGGATTTCACCATTGACTTTAAACATCCGGCGATTGATTCCAGCACTCAGCGTTATAGTCTGGATTTTTCGGCAGATTCTTTTGTTCGCCAGATTAGTCGTGCGCGTACTTTTGGATTTATGCGTGACATTGAGTACCTGCAATCTCAGGGTTTGTGCTTAGGCGGCAGCTTTGATTGTGCGATCGTGGTAGATGATTACCGCGTACTCAATGAAGATGGCCTGCGCTTTGAGGATGAGTTTGTCCGACATAAAATGTTGGATGCCATCGGTGACCTGTTTATGTGTGGTTATAACATTATTGGCGCATTTACTGCGTTTAAATCAGGTCATGCTTTGAATAATAAACTGTTACAGGCAGTTTTGGCGCAGGAAAGTGCTTGGGAATTTGTCACATTTGAAGATGAAGCTGAAATGCCACTGGCTTTCCGCGCACCATCAACAGTGTTGGCATATTAATACAGTCGATTGTTAAGACAGTAGATTATTAATACAGCTATTATTGATAATCTATGTATTGAGAATATTCTTATGATTCATCAGTGGGTTATGTTATCTATTACGCTCCTCTCGCTGATGTTTTTTATTCAGCGCTAACGTTTCATCTTGGCTGTACTGGTACTCTCTCCGGCCAGCGCAGCCAATCGCTCCAACCTTCTTTTCAATTTTTCAGGGCTACGTTCGGCCAATGCTATCAATGTTTCTGCACTTTCATGGCTTAGTTGGCGAGTTGGTAAGCTCTGGCTATCATTATTAAGTTTTCTTTCTGATATTTTTTCGACACTCTGTTCATTATTATGACTTTTAACCATTAATGATGGGTTAATCCTGATGTCGATAGAAGATAAAGATGGTAGAATTTCACTTCTTAATGCGGAGAGTAAAACGGGAATTTCATAGTAAAGTCTGGTTTTCCAGCTGGCATTACCTGTTTCCAGCACCAAAATATGTTTACGATAATTTGCGACCCGGCACCAAGGGCGTACTTGCCCCGGAAGCAGGCTAAGAACAGCCCGGTTGAGTTTCAGTAATGCAATGGCATGTCGTTGAATGGCCTGAAGCGGGCTTTTTCCGGCAGATGCCGCATTTTCTGGCTGACTTTCAAACAATAACAAGTCTAGTGATTGTGGGCGGCTATCTCGCATAATAAAGGCGGTTCCAGTATTTATTAATGAAGGTTTCATGAGTATTCTAAATCTTTGGCGACAATTTGGCAGGCGTTATTTTTGGCCTCATCTTTTACTGAGCATGGTTGCTACAGGAATTGGTGTGCCTCCCGTTTTGGCCGGAGCCGCAGAAAGCCTGCCACATACAAATACCTCATCTGCCCAGAGAAACCAAAATCGGGCACTTTCATCATTTGAACATCTGTTTCAGTTACAAAACGCTCAGCGCCAGCCCTCTAATTACTTAAATTATTGGCAACAACACGCTGTTCGTAATGTTATTCGGCAACTTTCTTTTGCTTTTTCTATTTCTGAGCCTGTCAGATATGAAGAAGCAAAAGAAAGTATCCGAGTTGCAGTACCTTTTATGCAACAGATCATGCTGGATACACTGCATGCCATGCTAATACAGGCGCCGACCCGATTTGAATCTGCGGTTGGTGCTGAGACTGTGGCAGCAATTTCTCCGGATGTCCATACACCGGCACTTTGGGTTGCTCAAATTCAGGGTATTAGAGCCGGGCCTGCGGTTGACCATCAATCTTTATTGTAATGTATCTGTCTGATTTCTGATAATAAGACAGTAACTAAATTCGAGTCATATATCCCAATCGACAGCAAGTTGCCTGGCAGCAATTTGAATAATAATGGGTATAAAAGACACAATTGATTGGCTGTAATTGTGGCCTCATTTGAGATGTATTAACTATGTTGATTAAATTACTTACTAAGATTTTTGGTAGCCGTAACGATCGTACCCTGCGTCGTTTGCGTAAATCGGTTGATGTGATCAACCGTATGGAACCTGATTTTGAAAAGCTGTCTGATGAAGAACTAAAAGCTAAAACAGAGCAATTCCGTGCCCGTCTTAAAGAGGGCGAATCACTGGAAAAAATTCTGCCAGAAGCCTTTGCTACAGTACGTGAAGCCAGTAAACGTGTGTTTGGTATGCGTCACTTCGATGTGCAGTTACTGGGTGGTATGGTACTGAATGAGCGCTGTATTGCAGAGATGCGTACAGGTGAAGGTAAAACTCTGACTGCAACATTGCCAGCCTATTTGAACGCACTGAGTGGACGCGGTGTTCATGTTGTTACTGTGAACGATTATCTGGCACAGCGTGATGCTGAAAATAATCGCCCGTTGTTTGAATTTTTGGGACTGAGCGTTGGTATCAACTTACCAAACATGCCAGCTCCAGCAAAACGTGCTGCTTACGCCGCAGATATTACTTATGGTACCAATAACGAATACGGTTTCGATTACCTGCGTGACAACATGGCATTCAGTCCGGAAGAGCGGGTACAACGCAAACTGCATTATGCTCTGGTGGATGAAGTTGACTCCATTCTGATCGATGAAGCTCGTACCCCACTGATTATTTCCGGCCCGGCAGAAGACAGTTCTGAGCTTTATATCAAAGTAGATAAACTGATCCCTCAATTAATCCGACAGGAACAAGAGGATTCAGACACTTTTCAGGGCGAAGGGCACTTCTCTGTTGATGAAAAAACACGTCAGGTTAACCTGACCGAGCGTGGTCTGGTGCTGATTGAAGAGTTGTTGGTGAATGCTAAAGTGATGGATGAAGGTGAATCCCTTTATTCTCCATCCAATATTATGCTGATGCACCATGTAACTGCAGCATTGCGGGCACATGTCTTGTTTACCCGTGATGTTGACTATATCGTTAAAGATGGTGAGGTCATAATTGTTGATGAACACACCGGGCGTACTATGCAGGGGCGTCGTTGGTCTGATGGTTTGCATCAAGCAGTGGAAGCCAAAGAGCATGTTGAGATCCAGAATGAAAACCAGACGCTGGCCTCTATCACCTTCCAGAACTACTTCCGCCTGTATGAAAAACTGGCAGGTATGACAGGTACGGCTGACACCGAAGCCTTTGAATTCAGTTCTATTTATAAACTGGATACCATTGTCGTTCCAACTAACCGTCCGATGATCCGTCAGGATTTACCTGATCTGGTCTACATGACGGAAGCGGAAAAAATTGATGCGATCATTGAAGATATTAAAGAGCGCGTTAATAACAACCAGCCAGTGTTAGTGGGAACTATCTCGATTGAAAAATCAGAAGTGATTTCGAATGCACTGACCAAAGCGGATATTGTGCATAATGTTCTGAACGCGAAATTCCACGCAATGGAAGCCGACATCATTGCACAGGCAGGTCAGGCTGGTACTGTTACTATAGCAACCAACATGGCTGGACGTGGTACGGATATCGTACTGGGGGGAAGCTGGCAGGCAGAAATTGCTAAGCTGGACGAGCCGACAGAAGATCAAATTGAGCAAATCAAAGCGGCATGGCAGGAACGTCATGATGCAGTGCTGGCAGCGGGTGGTTTACATATTATTGGTACAGAGCGTCACGAATCACGCCGTATCGATAACCAGCTGCGTGGTCGTGCTGGTCGCCAGGGGGATGCGGGTTCTTCACGCTTCTACCTCTCAATGGAAGATTCCCTGATGCGTATCTTTGCTTCAGAGCGTGTAACAGGAATGATGCGCAAACTGGGGATGCAGCCGGGCGAAGCGATTGAACACCCATGGGTCACTAAAGCAATTGCCAATGCACAGCGTAAAGTTGAAAGCCGTAACTTCGATATCCGTAAACAATTGCTGGAATATGACGATGTTGCCAATGACCAGCGCCGTGCAATTTATGCGCAACGTAATGACCTGCTTGATGTGAGCGATGTCAGCGAAACCATCTCCAGCATCCGTGAAGATGTTTTCAAAGTGACCATTGATGCTTATATCCCGCCACAATCTCTGGAAGAAATGTGGGATATTCCGGGCTTGGAAGAGCGTTTGGTCAATGACTTTGATCTGCATTTACCAATTAAAGAGTGGCTGGATCAAGAGCCGGAACTCCATGAAGAAACATTGCGAGAGCGCATTCTTGAAAAGGCGATAGAAGTTTATAAACAGAAAGAAGAAATCGTCGGTGCAGAAATGATGCGTAACTTTGAAAAAGGCATCATGCTGCAAACGCTGGATACATTGTGGAAGGAGCATCTGGCGGCAATGGATTATCTGCGTCAGGGCATCCACCTACGTGGTTATGCGCAGAAAGATCCAAAGCAGGAATATAAGCGTGAATCTTTCGCTATGTTTGCCAATATGCTGGAATCACTGAAATATGAAGTTATCAGCACCTTGGGCAAAGTTCAGGTCAGGATGCCGGAAGAAGTGGAAGCTCTTGAACAGCAGCGCCGTGCAGAAGCGGAGCGTCTGGCAAGCCAGCAGCACTTAAGCCATGAGATTGAGCAAGGGGCTTTGATGTCAGAAGCCGAAGCACAAATGGCAAGCGGTTCCCGTAAAGTTGGACGTAACGATCCTTGCCCATGTGGCTCAGGCAAAAAATATAAGCATTGCCACGGTCGTTTATAATTAAAGCCAGCGATAAGCAGCCAGAGATAAATTATCTCTGGCTGTCAGCAGTCTGAAGCGGTGCCATTGTCACCGCTTCAATCAGGGCAGAACTTATTATTTCTTATCGGCTGCGATACGATTACGAACGTGTTCAGCACGTTCCTTTGAAGGTGGGTGTGAATCAAACATACTGGTTTCACCACTGCCCAGCTTAGCCAGTTTTTCGAAACTGGTTGCCAAGCCTTCAGTTTTAATATTGCGCTTTTTCAGTAGCTCATAAGAGAAGTCATCAGCCTGACTTTCCTGATGTTGTGAAAACTGCGAGTTGAGCAGTTTTTGCCCCAGATCTGCAAGTTGAGAATCGCTCAACTGTGCTGCGACACCACCGGCTGATGCTGCTGCGGTACGCGCAGCAACGGCTGCATAGGCAACCTGCATTGCTTTACGCGAGTGGCCCAATGCAACGTGCCCCATTTCATGGCCCAGAACACCTTCGACTTCATTATCGTTCATCATATTCATCAGGCCGCTGTATACACGTACACAACCATTAGCCATTGCCCATGCGTTTACATCATCAGTCAGATAAACCTTGTAGTTAACTGGAGTACCATTAATTTCGTGTCCTAATGCTTTGGCGATTTTGTTCAGACGCTTAGCGTATTGGCTGGATGCGGGGGCAATTTTATTCTGTGCATCCATATCTCTACATGATTGGTCAGATAGCTGTTTAACATCAGAATCATTTAGCGTCGCTGCCTTGAATAATTGCATCCCAGAGCTGGCCAGCATTCCATGATCAAGATTCTGACAACCCGTCAGCATTACAGCAGAAACAGCTACCGCGACAAGAGATTTCATTTTCATAACGTTGTTTTTTCCTTTGCAATACACGCAGCCCTAATACTTTTAGGGCATTAAAAGATGATGCATTTTGCTAAAAATAATAATAGGAATAAACTCTAATAATGGTGATTATGTGAATTTGATAACGTTTTAAACAAAATAATCAAACTATAAGTAGAGTAATTTAGTTTAATTTAACAAATATAGCACAGTATGCGTTATCTTTTTGCCGTAAATGATCGCCGTGCTAGAAAAGATAATGCTGTTAACCAGAATGGGAACGTCCATTACGATAACTCCTTTTAAGCAGTAGCAGCAAGTCAGTTTAGCTAGATCATCTTGGCTACTTTTTATGGAGTTCTATCCTGGTAATGAGATAAATAATAACCATTGAAATAGGAAATGAGATCAATATCCAATTTAGAGACTGATCTTTAATGAATCGGTAACTGGTTGAAAAATTAAGGATATAAATTAGTGTAATAGCATTATTTATGACACTGATTAAAATAACAGAAAGAATCATATATAAACTTTCCTTTAATTTATTTCGAAGCAAAAAAATAGTAATGCAGAAAAGAAACAGTGAATTGTTAGTCAGCATTAGATAATTAGTGCTACAAATAAGAAAGGATAGTTCATCTAAGGTGTGTTTATTGCTTGACCATAAAGTTAAAATCTCCTTAGTAGTTAAATCGATAGAAATAAAACCCATGTTGCTAATAATGAATAGAGATATTATTAGTAATGTATAAAATAATGACTGAATCCACATTCAATCCCCCTTCTATTTTTTTTTGAATAAATTATCAGCAACGCATTCGTTTTTAAAACTAATCAGTATTCACATTAATTCAATACAAATTTACGTTATTAAATATTCGTTGAATGACTGTCTCTATTAGCAATGATAGAGTTACTGTCTTAAAGGAATTTTATACTTAACTTGTAAGAGCAGACTACTTCTAAATTAAAATAGCGATAGGGAATTTTATGCGAGTCCAAAAACCGATCAACTCAGGATTTAGTTCATCATCGACAGCCTCGGATATACTTAAAGGTATTGATATTAAAGGTAAGACAGCTTTTATCACAGGTGGGCATTCGGGGCTGGGATATGAGGCCACCAAAGCACTATCAGAAGCAGGCGCTCATGTGGTCGTGGGGGCAAGGGATATATTGAATGCTTCTAAGACATTAAGTGAGCTAAGCAATATAACAATTCTTCCACTTGATCTTTCCGATGTTAATTCTGTTAGGAAATTAGCGAATTATATCAATGCGAATAAATATCTCTTTGATTATGTGATTTGTAATGCTGGCATTATGGCGTCTCCGGAAAAACGGGTTGGCCCGGGATGGGAATCACAGTTTGCCACAAATCATGTTGGCCATTACGTACTGGTAAATCTCATATGGAATAATATCCGAGTAGGAGGGAGAATCGTGTGTGTTTCTTCTGCTGGGCATCACAATTCACCAATCAGATGGGATGATATTCAATTTACCAGTGGTTATGACAAGTGGGTGGCATATGCACAGTCTAAAACTGCAAATATACTTTTTGCATTACAGCTGGATGAATATGGGAAAGATAAAAACATCAGGGCGTTTTCTCTGCATCCGGGGAAAATATTTACCCCACTTCAGCGGCATTTGTCTTATGAAGAGATGGAGAGCGAGGGATGGTTGGATAAGGATGGTAATCCAATTGACCCAACTTTTAAATCTCCGGCACAAGGTGCTGCGACTGAGGTATGGGCTGCAACAAACCCAGTTTTGAATGGATTGGGAGGACTTTATTGTGAAGATTGTGATATTGCCGGGCTTGCATCAGATTATAAAGAACCTTTTACTGGTGTTTGTGAATATGCAATTGATTTGTCAGAAGCCTTAAAGTTGTGGAACTTCACAGCTAATCTCACTGGTGTAAATACATTTGTAACCAAAGACTAAATTAAAAAATGAAGACAGGAAAAAACGGATATTGCGCTTAGAATAAATGCTAAATTAAACCAGATGAATAGGGAGCATTAAATGAAGCAATTCAATAAAAATGCAATAGCTTATGATGCTGTCAGAGGAAAAATTACTTATCCTGACAAGTTGTATCATTCACTCGTAGCTCGCGCACCAACAAATGAAACAGCATTAGATATTGGTTGTGGTAATGGTGTTTCTACGACTCGTTTGAAAAAATACTTCGCATACGTTGAAGGGGTTGATTTGGGTGATGAATTGATTAAACGAGCGCGTCATAATTATCCTGATATTATTTTTAGTATCTCACCAACAGAAACTTTTTCGGTGTCACATTCATATGATCTGATCACAAGTGCTACCTCTTTTTATTGGATGGATCGTAAGGCGGTGCTAATGAACCTGAAAAACTGGCTGAAACCCAGTGGACTGTTTTGTGCCTATAAGTACGATTTTCCTCTGGTTTATGGGCCACTGCGAGATTACATTGAAAAAGAGCTGGTTACTCGCTGGGCTAAGTATCGTGATCCACGGCTCACTCAATATGATAATACTTTGGAGCTGATGAGTGAATGTTCCCACCTGTATAATCTACAGCGCGAAGTGTTTGCCAACATTATTTTCCTTTCACCAGAAGAAGTGGCGCTTTTTTTCTTATCCACCAGTTATGTCACTCATTATATTGAGCAGGAAGGTGGTGAGTTGTATTTCAATGAATTTATGAGGAAAGTGATTGAGATAGGAGGTACTGAATCAGTAGCTGTTAACTTTGATATTCATGCCTTTACTGCGGTTAATCGTTAGGAGGAATTATTGATGTTGTGATAAATGTTCAGATAGTGCCTAATAATTATCTGCGGTACATTTCCATGAATGTTGGACAAGATAATATTTTGAGGGGAAGTTTTGCCAAATGCTGACGAAGACTCAAATTATTCCTCTCTATACATTGGGTATAGTTTTTACTGATCTTCCCGTTAGAATCCAGATTATCATGCTGTTCAAATCCCTTTCATAAAAATTCAATACGTCTTAGTTATGTGTTAATGTTTTTCATGGCTATTTTCTCTAGGATTTAAACACACTGGAACGAAAGAAATAATTGAACAAATCATCAAGACCATACTCCACCCATATATTGTATAAATATAGGATGAAACAAATCCTCCGAAGGCACCACCGATTATAAAACTTGTCATATAACAACTTGCAGCGCGAGCCTCATTCCCTTTACAGGAAAGATACAAATTCCTTTGATTGTTGACATGTATTAACTGAATAAACGCATCAATCAGTAATGCGCCTATTATAGTACTTAAAATGTATCTTTTAGAACTAACCATAATAATTAAGGCTATGACAGATAATAAATAGAGGATTTTATTTTTATAATTTATTCTTTTTAAGATATAAGATGAAAACAGAGCAGAGGAAGCACCTGCAATACCAACCAGTGAAAAAACTCCTATTTCTGATTGGCTAAAATTAAATGATGTTGTCAGAAACATGGATACATTACTCCAGAATGCTGAGAATACGAACATAATGACAAAGGCATTAAAACAATAATACCGGATAATGCCATTCTCAATGATGCCTGTTATATTAAGACATAAAATATCTCGATAATTTTTAACCATGTTTTTTTCTGTTATTTCTGGTGCTGAATAATTTTTTAATAAAAATAAACCAGAAAATAGCATCAAAATGCTTGAAATAATATATATTGATTTCCAATCCCAAATTTTACTAAAGATACTTGACAAAAATCTTGAAAAAAGAATACCAATCAATATCCCAGCCATGATCCGACCAATATATATCGTTCCATTCTTTTTTTTACTTAATCCTGCAATGATTAATGGAATGGCTGAGGTTCCAACACCAATAAAAACAGACATCAATAACAGGGTGTAATAGTTGTCACATACAAAAAAAACTAATAACGATAATGATGATATGAGGTAAAGGATAGCTATTAGTCTCTTTTTGTTATAGAAATCACCTAATGGTATTATAAAAAATAGTGATACAGCATTACCCACCAGAGATAACGAATATAGCATGGATGCTTTTTCATAAGAAGATACCAACAGGTTATCCCTAATAATGGGGATTAGTGGCTGAACATAATACATGTTAGCAGCAGTAAAAGCACATATTATGGCTATCAGTGTTATTAGTATACTATCATTAAATTTTTTCATATTCATATTTCACTTATTTAAACAACCAGATACGAGTAAAATTCCGTCAAAGTGATGTATGTTCTACCCTAAAAAATAGGAAAATATTTTTTTAGATGCTTGATGTTATTTGAAATTTTCCCGTTATTTTTGATATAAAACAGATTTATTTGAAAGGCGCTCAATTAAACAGGAATGATTTGGTGAGTTTATTATTAACAAAAGGTAATTTCTATGAATGCAGCGAATAAGGTTGATTAATCTCTTTTTTCATGGAGGATAATCAACGAGCTCATCAATGTGGTTGATACTAAAATGAAAGTAAATGAAATAAACACTCATTCAATGTGAAGTAAATTTACAATAAATAATGTTTCGAGAGTTATATTTTCTGTTGTAATTAATAGTTTATTTATTCACCGGCTTGCTCGGCGATACTTCTGAATAAACATTAAATGCTAGGCGGTTTTCTTTTTTATTGGTTATGTCAGAGGTGGAATCGAAAATCACTCTAACATTGCATGCTAAATAAGCTCAGACTGTGCTAATAGGTCAATGAATCTGGGGTCATGCCTCCAATAGTTAGATTGCTTCTGAAAGATAGTATTCACGCTCAATGAACGTGCCTATCACTTTGTCGTGCATTTCTTCGGATTTGGAGTAGCCAATAGTTTTCCGATTTAGCCGTTTGATGCGAGTACGCAGGGTGAGATTGGTTCTTTCGATACGCTGAGTGAATGTCTTGCCTCTGAGAGGTTTTTCCACAGGAAGGCAATTGTAAACGACATAATCATCTGTACAGTAAAATTTAATTTTGAACGGAGCCAGAAGTGCCAGCAATTTTTTCAGTGCCTTCTGACTGCGGTCACCAAATACATGCGCCACTATCTGCTTCTTCTTTGGCTCCCAGGCATACCAAAGCCAACGCTAATTCTTCTTGCTACCGACAAATGACCACTGTTCGTCGATTTCACAGATAATATGGATATCACTTCCCGCCAGAGGCCTTGTCGCTACCTGTCTTGGTTCAAGTTTTTTAACGTGCGAAGCACGGTGTTGATACCGACCTTCAGGACGCGAGCGGTGTCTCTGATACCACTGTTATTCTCTGCCATATCAACGATTTGTTCTTTCACTCCGGGTTTACAGGCTTGATAGGTGTAATTCAGTTGAAAGGTTTTACGGCAGGCATAGCAGTGATATCGAGGATGTCCACTGCTTCCTTTGCCATGTCCTTTGACATCTTCTGTTTTGTGACAGTAACGACAAACTACATCAACTTTAGCCATATCTCACCAGTAATAAAAAGTGAGAAGTTTATCACAACATCTAATTATTGGGAGCATGACCCATTTACTTAGTTTGGAGCCATTGTGTAGATAACAAAAAAATCCCAGCTATGACGCTGGGATTTTTTGTTGTCGAGAATAATGCCTTGGGAGATGGATTTGGCCCGAATTCATTCTGGGTGTAAATGGCTAATTCAGTTAGCTCAGATGCATCATTATCCTCTGAGTTATACAGTAAAGGAAAAACGGTAGAAGAAATAACTGAAGCGATAAAATCCTCACATAAGAGACCATTGTTGGGAGTTGAATATAAAGTTAAGCCTTATTTGAAAGGTGAAGCTGAATTTGAAGCAGGTTGGGCTGGATTTGCTGAAGTATCGTTGGAACCATACAAATTTGTAATTAATGGTGGGGAAACAACCGCTATCGGTGTTCATACTGGCGCAACTGTTGGAGTAGAATTTGGTCCTTACTTCCCAGGTTCGTTAGGCTCCTTGAATAAAGACTATTCTTTTGACCTAGGTTTTGGTTCAGTAGGGCTGTCAGTAGGAAAAGATGGAATAGGTACATCATTAGGTGCCGGGCTATCATATGGTTTGAAAGGAACACAAAAAATCTCATTGGGTGAAGTAGACATAAATGGCAAAGAGGGTGCTGAAATATATAAATATGAGTTTAAGGAAAAATAAATATGATTGTATATATTCCGACCCTGTTTCTAAATTTGTGTAATTGCCTGTTTTTGATATGTTTAATTTATCAACTAAAACAGGTGAAAAGATGGACGAGAAACAGTTACAAGCCCTGGCTACTGAGCTGGCTAAGAATCTCAAAACGCCCGAAGATTTAAGTCAGCTCTCCCGTTTCCTCAAAAAACTGACCGTGGAAACGGCCCTTCAAGCCGAACTGGCCGCACATCTGAGCCATGAAAAACACCAACCCAAAACGGGTTCTAATACCCGGAATGGCTACTCCGCTAAAACGCTACTGACTGAAGAAGGCGGACTGGCGCTGCAAATTCCCCGCGATCGTGAAAGTACCTTTGAACCCCAAATCATCAGGAAAAATCAAACGCGGATTACGGGCAGGGACAGCCAGATACTGGCCCTGTAAGCCAGAGGAATGACCACTCGCGATATCGCCAGCGCGTTCAAAGAACTCTATGATGCTGAAGTTTCACCGTCACTGATTGCCAAAGTGACCGATGCGGTCAAAGAGCAGGTCATTGAGTGGCAAAGCCGCCCCTTGGACAGCTTGTATCCGATTGTTTATCTGGACTGCCTGGTGGTTAAAGTGCGTCAGGATAACCGGATTATCAATAAATCGGTCTTCATCGCGTTAGGTATTAATACCGAAGGTCACAAGGAGCTGCTGGGCTTATGGCTGGCCGAGAATGAAGGAGCGAAGTTCTGGCTTGGCGACCGATTTGAATCCCGCATTACTCAATGAAACCATGTAAAACAGACTATTAACCACCCTGTTAAACGATTGTCCTATCGGATTTTCAACCCACTGCCTGATTGCAGGCTGATGCAGTAAAGATTAAGGAGAAATGAATCACGTCAAGATAATGATGCGTTCATCCTGAGCTGATCAGGCACTGAACGGGGAGCATGTCATCGCTGTGCTGAGCACATCGCGAGCTCCTGCAATAACTCAACACAATCCCGCCCTGCTATAACAAAATCATATTAATATGACATAATGCCTGTATTCACATAACAAAAGGATAAAGTAAGATGGGCTACAGTCTGGATTTTCAAAAGCGAGTACTGGCATACAAAGAAAAGTATTCGTTGACATTCGAACAAACGAGTAACCATTTTGATATTTCTATGCGCACCTTATTTCGGTGGTATCACAAAATAGAACCCTGCGTGACACCCAAGCATTAATATGATTCTGCTATAGATAATGATAATAACCCCGGTTTTAGTCTCCGGGAAACTAAAGCAGGCCAACAATACTGGAGCCTACTCTATGACCGGGTTGAAAAACTTGATGATGCTTTCTTCAAAAAACTGCCCGAAACCGATATCGCTAATATCGTGATGTTTATTGGTGAACTGACAGACATATGGCGGGGATTTATCCCACTACTTTTCAGAACTGGCTAAGGTCGTTATAAAGCCTTTAGCGTCATAATCAGACAATAAATTAAACTAAAACAACAAGATAATAGACATCATCGCTATAAATCAACTAACTGATTTATACATATGATTATTTTATAAAAAATTAATCGATGCTTGTAATTACTTATTGATAATGATAATAATTATCAATTCTGTTTAGGTAGATATCTTTAGATATTATGACTGATTTTTGCTCAAATACAGCCAAGGGATTACTGGAATGATTTATATGTCCAAAGACTTCGAAGAATTGCTCAATACTCTGATCGATCAACAGATCAAGGCGGCGGGCCGTCAGACTGAATGGTTTGACATGGATACCAACGCGCGTGCCGACTATATCAAGCAGGTAAACGAACGGTTGCAAGAAATGCAGCAGAGTACCCTGAGTGTATTGGCTGCACAGCATTTTCAGATGCAGGAAAATCCTGTTTCTATCGAGGATCATTTGCAGACACTAGAGAGAAGCCGGCAGGAGCTGGACAAACGACCTAACACGCCGGCAAGAGAGGCCTACAAGCTGCAACTGGAGCGCGATATCCGGATATACAGAACGCAGCAGGCGGCCATCACACACTTTGACAACGCTAGGAAAAAGGCCTTGAATATTCTCAGTGATGATCTCCCCTTGGATGCGGAGACTCTGAGGAAGAACGCAGCAGACAAGCAGGCTCAGTTAGATACCGAGATCACGTCTCAGGAAACGTTTCTGAAACCGCTTCTGGAACAGCAACTCACTATACAGGAGAAGGCTGACCCCGAGTTAAACTCAAAAGACGTGAAGCGCATTTTAGAAAAATTAAGCTCAAAATACGTGAAGCACTTTTCCAATCTGCAGGCCTACAAGTATGTCAAAACTCGCTACAACGACTTTCTCAAGGCAACCCCTACGGAAGAAGTGGAGGCCCTCAACAAGCTGACCAAAATACCCCAAACCTCCGATAATCTGCCGGTAAATGTTTCACTGTTAATGATGGAGGAACGTCCTGGATACATCCGCATGAGTGTCGCTCTGGTTGATACCAGCCCCGATGGACGCTTCAAGGATTTCTTCATGAGGGACGGCAGGCTGGTCGTGCCGGAGGGCAGGGTATTCAACTTTTCCTTTGGTACTCCAGCCCGCTCCCTGGCTTGGCAACAACAATACCGGCTCAAGTATGAGCCATCCTTGCGCTCCCCGACCTATGCACCAATTCGCTCAGTACTGGTCAAAATCAAATTCGTCGAGAAGTTTTTCGCTAACTATCTGGTTTCGGAAAACTCAGAGCGCGAAGGCCTCAAGGAGCATTTTCTGGATAACGATCGCAAAATATTATTGAGCAACGTTGACCGCAAGGTACCGAACCAAATAGGAATTAAGGTGTCCAGCAGATCCGATAAGTTTCCATTGGCTAGCACCTTGAGTGACTTAATCAACCAGAATGCTGATATCACCAGCTTCCGGACTACCAGCTTGGAGGATTTTCGCAATAACAGTTATGACCCGGATCGTGATGGGCTTTTCACTCATATCCATGAGCTGGAACGCTCGGTTGGTTTTGCCGATCGCCAGTACTTGCTGGAAATGCCACAGGGCGAAACCTACCTGTCCGCAACGCCCTTTTTGAAGATAAGCGTTGAAGGCGACAAGATCGACAGTAAGCACTTGACTCAGACGCAGACCGCCGAATTGTATCAATACAACGCCGCATTTTTCGAGAAGCTGGATCTATTGCGAGACAAGGGTGCGGAAGCCAGCCATTTGTTTGAAGACAGCGGAGAACGCAACGTGTTCGAGCAGCAACTGGTGCGTTTGCTCGAACGCAACCACATCACCCCCGCAGCGGTGTTGGAGTCGAAGAACTTCAATGCCAAAACGCGCGATATCAAGGGTAATAATCTGAACAAGGTGTTGTGGGAAAAGGAATTTGCCACTTCGGTCTGGGAAAACATCGAATATGACCCGCTATTGTTCAAATTAGCGAATAAACTGAATACTCTCGTGTTCTCCTCCAAGATGGTGGACAAGATCCTAGAAAATAACTATGTGCAAAGTGACATCGCCCAATCTAAGGAGTTACTGGCACAGCAGTACGAACAATGGCGCATTCAGGCCATCGAAGAAGAAACTCAGCGGATCAACCGACAGCATCCAAACAACCCGAAAAAACAGGATGTCAATCATACCGAAGTTGAGCGTTCGGTGAACAAAAAGCTACTCACCTTGTTGTTGGCTGGTCCCGAGAGCCTTGAGAGCAACGAGGTACAACCGGATCTGACGGCTGAAAAGTCACGAGAGGCGCTGTTGAGCAATAAGGGCAGAAGCCTGCGCAAACAGGCCTTGTTCCATGTCTTACGCCCAGTAGCCGATAGCTATTCTAAACGTGCAGTCCCGATAAATCCCCATGCTGAGCTGAGGTCGGAAAACGGTGAAAACAAGGTCATAATCAATAATCGGCTGAATCAGCCAGACCCGTATCTGCTCCTCAATACCCGCCCTGAAGAGCGGGTATATCATGATGGTTCGTACCTAATCAAGGACGATAAGTACCGCAGCTACAACCAATTCCGACCTGACCCTGAAAATAAAGCCACGCGCTACATGAATGATCTGGACACCCCGTTTATAGGCGGAATTTCAGGAACTACCCAGACTGTCAGCAATGTCTTACCGGAATTGTTTGATGGTGCGTTGAGTGTCAAGGAATACTGGGATTTCCAGATGGTCAATGCCGCCTTCATGATCCATAACGGCTATCACTCGTTCTTTGAAACCTTCTATGTCGCAGCACGTTACGAACCGGAAGGGAAGGGGAGTATCGGCAAGGACATGTTACAGATGTTCGACAAGTACCGCGATATAGGCAAAGAAAAAACGTTACAGGGTGAACTGTATGCCGGAGTGATAGATCTCATCAATAAGGGCTTACCAGAGTCTAAGAAGTTCCATTTACCACATTTTGGCCGCTATTTTGATCCGGAGAATAGTATATCGGAGAAGACAAGAACAGTAACACCAGATAAATCAGTCCCTATAAGGGATATGGTTAATCCACCACTGGAAAATAACCCAGATAATGCGCAGATTGATATCAGGCTGCTGGCGATGCTTAATCGTGCCGAAGATTTTCAGCAGGCCATGGAGCAGCTATACAGCAAAAATGCACTGTCCGCAGAAGAATGGCTGCCAGTACTGGGCAGCCTCAGGGAGGATGAGTCCCGGCCCGGAAGCTATTCTTTATGGTTTACTAATAGGGTACGGTCTGAGCTTCCTCCCCGGATATTCACGACGGATGACCAACGTATTATGGATTTTATTCATTCTTATGATAAAGAGCTCGAGACTGTCAGAAAAACGCACGAGTATACCAAAGGGAAACTAACCCAACGCACAGGTATCCTCGAAGCAGATGCTGTTCACGGACTGAATACCGCCTTTATGGTTAAGACTCTGATCCCATGGTTTGCTGATAGAAATCGCACCACCGTGTCCAGTGATAAGGTGCCTGATACGTTAGAGACCGCACTACAGGTGCACACTTATGTTAACTTGGCGCAGATGGCTCATGGTGCGCTGGAGGACGGCGCTAAACTCGCCAGTTTGTACAGAGCGATGGCCAGTGAAGGCCGGGGAGTGACCAGCAGCCTGTTTTCATCGCTGTCCCATGTCAGCACGGGTATCGGAGTGGGGTTAAATATCGTCAGTGTGATACTGGACAGCCTAGAACTGGCGCATGCACAGAATGAATCCCAGAAGGCTGTTTATGGTACTCAACTGGCGTTTGACAGTGCTGGCCTGGTGACAACTGGTGTGGGTATTGGCGCTGGGAGCTTAGGTGCCCCGATTGTTGCTGGTTTTGCCTCTTCGTTGGCAGTGCCACTGGCTGGTTTGGGTATTGGTTTTACGGCTCTGGCCGAAGCGTTCGGCAGGGTAGCCAGTGATGTACAGGCGGTAGGCAATTATTTTGCCGATCTGGAAGCAGCTTATCAGCAGGGTGGATACCGGCAGGCGGAAAAAGTGGCACAGGATGGCAGTCGTTATACGGTGATGGAACCAATCCCCGGCGCAGTAATCCGTCAGCTCGATTTGCGCCATGGTAATCTGACTTTTGACAGCCAGTATCTCTATCGCAACGACCCAACTTACTCATGGGGTTCAGGCCGGAGTAATTACTTTGGCTGGTGGCCCGGCAGGCCAGCTAATACTGATAAAAAACAGGCAATTAATATCCGTGAAGGCATCGGCTACAAACAGGCGCAGATCGACTTCCATTTCTCTCCCAGAAGCCGAGACATATTGATCTTGCCCGTTACCATGAAGTCCTACATTAATTACGAATATATGATCCTGCCCTTCGTCACTGCTCGCAACGACCGGGGATTTGACGTTCTGAGACGACTGGAAGAAGACGGACGATTCGACTTTGATTTTTATGCATTTCCCTCAGAACGCGTGGTACGCCGTATAAAGCCAGAATTTGTTGAAACACCGGTTGACATTATTCTGGACGATGAAGACCGGGATATTGTCATCCCGCAGTTACCGAAGGATATTCACGGGATCTTGTCCTACTCGTTGACTGGCGGAAAGGGCAAATACCGTATCAGCTTGCAGGAGGGTGTCTCTCTGTCCTTACAGGGGAATGACACCGCTACCCATTGGGTACTGGATGCCCGTCATATTCATTCTGATGATAACCCCAGTTTCAACAAAGAAGATAACAGACAACTGCATATTGGTAATATAAAGATAACCCTGCCTGAAACGTCGGTTAATATTTCCCTGATAAATAATGCAGGGGTATTTTCTGTCAAGCAGGACGAAAAGAATCAGCAGTGGCAGATAAAAGAGATTGAAACGAATGCTGAGCGATTTAACAGCCTTCAGGCTTTGCATGATCATCTCAGGCAGTTAAGCAATTCGGATCATCACAACAGGCCATATGTAGTGGTGGAACACTACCGACACTCACCACAGGAAAGCCGTCCTGTCGGCCGTGCATTCTATGAAACCGGTCGTGATCGTATGATTTACACTAACGTCCCTGACGCAGCAGATTTTCTCAACAATGTAGAGCTGGCGAGCGTTAAGGGTGATAAGGCATGGTTTTACCGGGATACCACGCTCTGGCAAGTGGATATTGTCAGTGGCGAAGTTCTGCGACAGTATCTGCCTATAATATTTCCGGAAAGTGATCAGGGGAAAATCAGCAGTCACGTGATGCAAAGCAATGACCAGCTTTGGTTTGTAGTGGAACAGCAGCGGGATGAAAACCTTATCTCGTATACTTATCAGGTGGAAGAGGAAGCACTGAAACTGGTGGCAGTTGACGGGAATACGACCATGCTGGCGACTCTGGATGAAGTCAGTAAAAAAATCTCGTTGCCTGTTCTTCTCGGTTCCAATGACGGTGAGTTTAATGGCCTGCTGGCACCACAGGCAGCGACGCAGAGGTTAAGCGTCGAGCTCTGCGCGCCGGAGCGTCAGGTTAAAAGCAGCCCGGCGGAGGTGATCAGCCTTTCTGGGAAAGTCGCGGGTGTGAACAGACATTACTGGTTACAGACTGATGGAAAACAGCTGCAAAATGTGGTCAGAATGAATCGGATAAATCCGGATCAGGAGGATGCCGACATCTTGGCTGAGCTGAAAAAGAAAAATCCGGATTTGCTGACCCTAACGGAGGATTTCACCCGCGTTTTCACCACGGCCGGTGATAAACCGGGTTATTATTTTTACAGCCATCAGAGACATAGTCTTTATTTTCAGCAGGATAATGGCCTGTCCAACACCCCGGCCAGCAAGGTGTCAGTTGATGATATCAGATCCGTATCCATCGTGAACAAGCAGTTGGTTGCACTCTCCAGCAATGGGAAATTGTGGCTGGCAGACGATCAGGGCAGTATCCGTCTGATCGGGGTAACGGTAGACTGGCTGCTGCAACCTCACCAGCAGGGTCTGACGGCCGCACTGAGACAGTTGGCACGGGATACTCCAGATCAGTTCAGTACCCTGCTGCTGCTGGGGTTGCAGGACAGAGACGGAAAACCCGTCAGTGCCTGGTATGACAGTAAGGCAGATTTGGTGGTGCAGGGCAGAGTTGGGCTCAATACAGAACACACTCTGGTCTATCTTGGTTTAGCGGAAGCGGAAGATGGCAGGCAGGCATGGATTTTTGACACTGACAACCATCAGTTATATCGCCAGCCTCTGTCGACGGAGACTGACCTTAAGTTGAGTGAAAAGCGGGTGCTTTCTGGGGAACCTGCCGCGGCGAAACCCTGGCTCCGGGCCAGCCATCAATACTCTAGTGTGGTTCGTCAGGGCAATACACTCCGGCTGGAAACCCCGGATGGAGCGGTCTTACTGCTGTCAGCTGATGCCAAGATGACAGACCATCCAGTGCTGATTGCCTGGCATGTGCAGGATCGCTCGGACAGTCAAATTGCCTCTGCCATTGAGGCACTCAGTAATGAGGCTGAATTATCGCAAGCCGTTAGACTGTTTTCTGAGCATGGTTATCCTGCGTGGTATTTGCCGAAAGAAAAGAAAACGCTTCGTTCCGCCGGTATACTTAACTCGGATCATGTTCTGCATTATCTGGGGCAGGTCGCCGGGCAGGAGGCCAGTTATGTCCATGACCAGACTACCGGAGATTTATGGCAAATCAGTGAAGGAGAATCCGGCTCCGCCCGAGTAGTGGGGAATTACCGTTTTGTTAACCGAACACCTGAGAGGCTGGTATTGCAGGTAGGGCAAGTTCCTCCGGGAACAAAAATCCACCTGCCGCAGCTAGCGGATATCGATAGACTGGCTATTACCGGACGTTCAGAAAAATTGTATTACTGGTTTTCTAACCCCGAAGTGTTGGCTCATTACCAACATATCACGATAGATGATCGGGGTCAGGATTCAATCATCCGGTTTTCTGATACCGGCATAGCCAACCTGTCACGGCAGCGCAGTGACCAAGATCTCGTGCTGCTTCATCAGGCAGCAGAAGACACCAGTATATGTATTGTCAATATTGAACAGGCGGCGCAGCGCGATATGAGGTTTGAAATCACGCTGAAGAGAATGAAGATAATTAACTTACTAAGAAGAATGGCCAACTTGATGGAATTAAACCCTGATGTCAGCTGTTTCGCGCTGGTATCAGAGGAAGGTGAACTCAGGATAAAACCAGCTGAGTGTACAGAGAAGTTAGAGTCGTTTTCATCTATTCTGACGAATTCAGTATTGTAACGCCTTACCGCAGTTATGATAGAACTGGAGTTGGTGAAAAAGTCTCCAGAGCGCAGTGTTTAGCAACTGGGCAAATCTGTATCTGCCCAATACCGTCGCTAATATTGCATCTCCACCAGCAAATTCATACATTGCTGGTGGAGTGTAAAGGCAGTTAACGCATCACGTACATAAGTAATGTCGAAATCTTTACCATTACTGATCCAAGTTAAGAACAGATTGTCATAAGCGATGAAGTGACCTAATTCGTTTTGAATGTATTTGAGGGTGTCGCTATCGCCCTCATTCAAATCTTTGAGCGATTGCTCATCAAATTCGTTTTGGATTAAGAACTGAATTTGCTTATCAGACAAAAAGTTATGAAAAATGAAGCCTAAGATATAATTTTTGTAGTCGTTTGCTTCGATTTTAGAACGCATTTGGTTAGTCGATTCCCAAATCTTGGCGGTCAGTTGTTGTTTATTCATGTTTTACTCTCATTACTATTCATCAATGACTGAGCAATGTGCTTAAATGAGGCAAAGCAGGTATCGAAATTGTATGTTTCTGTATCAAATCCCATTCGCTGTTGTCTCCCTATATGACCAAAGTCGTCAAGATGTGGGTCATGACTCCAATAGTTAGATTGACATATGCTCTATGGCTTTCAAAAGATAGCAAATTGCAAATGAATTAGTGAATTACGAACTAATATTTCTCTTCAAAAAAATACGTATCTAACCTGAATTCTGGATAAGAAATTGACGAGAGGCCTGTTCCAGGAGCAAAGTTTTGGTGAAAGCCTAAAACGACTCCGGGGAGGAACAGGCCATGGACAAGTTAGTTGAAATTTTCTGCGATGTCGACGACTTTTGTCGTCTTTTCATCCCCCAGTGGGAGCCGTTTTGTCTCGATAACGGATACCGCCTGCGCCGC
>NZ_CAWNQH010000023.1:0-594 GCF_963876495.1 Xenorhabdus sp. KJ12.1 | reverse complement strand
GTGGAGATCCTCAGGCATGTATAATTTAGAAGAACTTTACTGCTGCGTCGATGACTTTTGTCAAAAATTTATCCCTCTCTGGCATCAACAACTCATTGAAAACGGATTACGTAAACGACACCGCGAAGCGTCCCTTGCTCTCAGCGAAATCATGATGATCCTCATTTTATTCCATATGAGCCATTATCGTGATTTTAAAACGTTTTATAATGAACATGTAAAACAATACCTTATCCACGACTTTCCCGGATTAGTCAGTTATACCCGTATGCTTACCCTGAAGAAAAGGACGCTTATCCCTTTATGCGCTTTTCTGTCGTCACGTAAGGTAACAACTCAAGGGATCGCTTTTATTGATTCCACCCAAATTGCCGTTTGTCATAACCTTCGTATTCCCCGTCATCGGGTATTTGAGGGCATGGCACAACGAGGAAAAACCAGTACCGGCTGGTTTTATGGCTTTAAACTTCATTTGGTTATCGATGATTGCGGCGAATTGTTAGCCGTGAAACTCACCGCAGGAAACACGGATGATCGCCAGCCAGTCAAAGCGCTGACAAAAGGATTAACAGGCTGTTTGTATGGTGATAAAGG
>NZ_CAWNQH010000022.1:0-597 GCF_963876495.1 Xenorhabdus sp. KJ12.1 | reverse complement strand
CTCCTATGCGTTCGGGGGACCGGTGAATACGATTGCGCAGGGCAATCCCGTACCGATTGGCTACGGCAGACGCCGCATTGGTGGCGCTATTATTTCAGCGGGTATCTATGCGGAAGACCAACAATAATGCGCTGAGGATGAAGTATGGAAAAGCAACCCATTCAGGGGAATAAAGGCGGACGCCAGCAGCCGCGCACGCCGGTGGAAGCGCCGGACTCGCTGCAATCGACTTCCTATACCAAGATCCTCCTTGCCCTCGGTGAAGGTGAATTTGCTGGCGAGCTGGATGGTCGGCGTATCTTTCTGGATAACACGCCGCTTATCGGTGCCGATGGCTCGCCTAATTTTGAAGGCGTCAAATGGGAATTTCGTCCCGGTACGCCCCATCAGGCGTATATCCCCGGTATGCCGGCGATTGAAAATGCCCGAACGGTGAGTGCTGAACTGGTCAGCTCGTGGGTCACGACGGTCACCAATACCCAACTGTCAGCGGTTCGCCTGCGGTTATCGTGGCCCCAGTTGCAGCAGCAAAAAGAGAACGGAGACACGGTGGGTTATCGCATTGACTATGCCATTGACCTTGCCACTGATGGCGGC
>NZ_CAWNQH010000021.1:0-602 GCF_963876495.1 Xenorhabdus sp. KJ12.1 | reverse complement strand
TACCCCTTGAAGGGGTCTACATGCTCTTTACTACTCAATTTATCCGAGATTAAATCCGACTTTTCTTGCTCTCTGATATACTTTTGAATTGTCGCTTCATTTAGCCCTACCGTACTGACATAGAACCCTTCCGCCCAAAACTTTCTGTTGCCAAATTTATATTTTAAATTGGCGTGTCTATCAAAGATCATCAACGAACTTTTACCCTTCAAATATCCCATAAAGCTTGAAACGCTTAGCTTTGGTGGAATACTCACCAACATATGAACATGATCTGGCATGAGATGACCTTCGATTATTTCCACACCTTTATACTTACAAAGGTCTCTGAGGATCTCTCCCACACTTGAACGAATATTATTAAAAATCACTTTCCGTCTATATTTCGGCGAAAAGACGATAGGGTATTTACACAGCCACTTTGTATGCGCTGAGCTTTGTGCTTTAATGCCCATAAACACCTTTCCTTATTTGAGTTACGAATATTAGCTTGAACATCTATATCGTAACGGAAAGGTGTTTTTCTTGGTATAACCTTTGAACTCCACCCGCAAAGCGGGTGGTTTTATGTTTAAGACGCTAACGCGACTTAAACTGGCTAA
>NZ_CAWNQH010000020.1:0-607 GCF_963876495.1 Xenorhabdus sp. KJ12.1 | reverse complement strand
TGACGAAGGTACTCTGCTATAACCTCTCCCTGAGCAACGCGGGCAGATTTTATGCACTGGCGCGCCTTGCAATGCAGTTTGCTCCTCATCAAGCACCAAGCCCCGCCCCTTGCAGCGACAGCGATTTGACAAAATGCCTTTACCGTTACATTTCTGGCAGAGTTCACCAACCTGCTCTTTTTCAATCCACGGCTCAAGAACCATCACCCCATCTGCACGGATAATGCCAGGATGTTTCTCCACCTCTTTCACACTGTAAATGAGTCCTTTCCCTTTGCACTCCTGACATTGACAAGTAGACGCAGCTGACCGGGAATACTCTTCAAAGGCCATTTTCGATAAGATCACCATACATTGCCCCAGCTTATTTCCAGCCGCTTTCGCTATGAGCTTCGGTGCTGCCTGTCTTGCGTACCGCGTCAATGATTCGACCGTGCTGAACCGACCTTCTTCACTGATGCCGTTCTTGGCGAAAAAAGCGGTCATGCCAAACTTAGCCCTTGATTCAGCCATCCCTAAAGCCGCAGCGGTGTCCATGCCTTTCATTCTGTCCGGGGCAGTACTGGATGACGAGTCACTAAACGCAGGTGACTTCGGGTGAAAGTGT
>NZ_CAWNQH010000019.1:0-608 GCF_963876495.1 Xenorhabdus sp. KJ12.1 | reverse complement strand
TCCTTTTAATTGAGTCAGATAACTGGATAAGGGGACCAAAACGGACGGGGCAACGCTGATAAAACGGGTATAACTGAGCAAGGAGGGGAAGTCGCGGTGATGGTATTGCCAGATATGCTCCAAATAAAAGTTTTTAAAATCACGGTAATGCGACCGCTGAAAGAGGATTAAAATTGTCATGATTTCACTGGGATACATGCGGCCTTGTCTGCGGCGCAGGCGGTATCCGTTATCGAGACAAAACGGCTCCCACTGGGGGATGAAAAGACGACAAAAGTCGTCGACATCGCAGAAAATTTCAACTAACTTGTCCATGGCCTGTTCCTCCCCGGAGTCGTTTTAGGCTTTCACCAAAACTTTGCTCCTGGAACAGGCCTCTCGTCAATTTCTTATCCAGAATTCAGGTTAAATAGTTAAATCTGATGTCATTTTCTTATTTCCCGTAGATAAAAAATACTACAATATGTTGTATAGTAATCCATTAAACATAGGGAAAGTTATGATTAAGCCTAAATAACTTTTCATAATAGTGAGACACTCGATTTACTTTCTCTGAAAGAGTCTATTTGCAGATTTTTTCAAGAATTTTTTCACATTACTGAGCAGTT
>NZ_CAWNQH010000018.1:0-631 GCF_963876495.1 Xenorhabdus sp. KJ12.1 | reverse complement strand
TTTGGCGGTAGCAGCGATTTTGAACTGGCGATAAGGATCAGTTGGCCGGGAGTACCTTCTCCTTGAATGGATATACCGCTATTTACCCGGTAGTGAGCGTTTTTTTGCGGCTCGGTAATCCGCATTGGCATGGTGAAATGCCATTCGATAGGTGCACCAATTTTATTCCCATTCTTGGTTTCCTGTATCACTAATGTATAGGGTTCTCCTCCGTGTAATTTGCCAGTGTCAATCCTTAATCCCCAATGAGGAATAGCAAGACCTGCTATGGTAGAAACACCACCGATAACAACCCCAGAAATAGCTCCGGTCAGCCCGGTGGCAAGCCCAGCTCCCACTCCTGCAGCAACACTGAATAAACCGTACAGGATTATTAACCCGCCGTCCGGATCAATCGGTGGAAAATTGGTGGGATTATCAATTTCAGGTTTGTCCTCATCCGGCTCTTTTTCTTTCACAGCCACCAATTCCATTTTAGTAGCAACTACTTTGTTGCCTTTCATTAATTCGGCGGTCAGTTCATACGTGCCTTCGGTGAAAGTGATGGGTGTCGTACATCCCCAGTCACCATTATCACTGACGACAGCATTCTCACAAATTATGTCTGAGAGGATGTCTGGCGCATCTACCC
>NZ_CAWNQH010000017.1:0-670 GCF_963876495.1 Xenorhabdus sp. KJ12.1 | reverse complement strand
ATGGTTAGAAGATATGCACACTTAGCACCGAATCATCTGACCGAACATGCGCGACAAATTGACCTGCTTTTTGGCGGAGGTGTCCCAAATTCGTCCCAAGCAGGAAAAATAGCGGTTAAAAAATAGAGGTAACTCATTGATTTTAAATGGTCCCTACAGGATTCGAACCTGTGACCTACGGCTTAGAAGAAAGTAGACCACTAAATATCATATTGAAATATAAAGATTTATCCTTGCTCGCATCCAGTTTTGTGTCGTTCATCACCTTTCAATGTCTTTGCTTGTCGTTCGTGTGTCATTAGCAGAGACACAAAAACGACACAGTGATTTAAGCTAGCCTATAAACAACATAATGCAGTGGTTCCTCTTTTCATACCAAGTGTTTTCATCACTCAGTTGACTTAATTAAACTTATCATAAATGATAAGCCAATATTGAACCCTGAACATCTATCATATATGATAAATACAAAAGGCAGACATGAGCTGGAATATTGATTTTTACCACGGAGTAATGGATAGCATTTTGGATATGCCTCCTAAGATTCAAGCAAGAATGCTAAAACTGCTCGGGTCATGCTCCCAATAGTTAGATCTGTTATGAAAGATAGTATTCACGCTCAATGAACGTACCTACCACTTTGTCATGCATCTCTTCGGATTTGGAATAA
>NZ_CAWNQH010000016.1:0-682 GCF_963876495.1 Xenorhabdus sp. KJ12.1 | reverse complement strand
CATGTCCAGCTTGCGGGCAAGGTCAAAGGCCAGAAAACAGGGCTGCCCCTCGAACTGCGCCAGTGTCAGTGAGGTGTCTTCGCACTGTTTCCAGCTCACCATATTGAAGTAAGCCTCCCGCGCAGACACCCAGATATTCAGGTGCTTGGTCTTGAATACGCTGGCTAAACGCGGGTTATTCAGGGCGCGTTGTTGCTGGCTCAGCAGAAAATCAGCATAGACTGAGACCCCCATATTCGGATTGGCCTTGCGCAATACGTCCGGTGAGGTCCAGTCATCCCCCTCATCCACGGTATAGATCATGCCGAACAATTCCTCGTTGGGCACATTGCCGGACAGCATGTCAATCACCTCACGCCGCTTGTCATAACACGGGCCTTCAATATTATAACCTGCCGTGGTGATCGCCCACATCAGCGGCTGTCGCCGTGCGCCCATGCCCGTCAGCATGGTGGTATAAAGATCATCAGTATCGTGTTCATGATATTCGTCCACAATCGCACAACTGGGTGACTGCCCATCGCCGGGATTGCCGATCAGCGGCTCAAACCGGGCTCCGTCTGCCGGACAATTCATATTGGAAGCATTCACTTCAATGCCGAATGCCTCCATCAGCAATGGCGTGCGCTTGCACATCAATCTCGCGGGACGGAACACTTCCCACGCCTGTTTCTCCGTGGTC
>NZ_CAWNQH010000015.1:0-702 GCF_963876495.1 Xenorhabdus sp. KJ12.1 | reverse complement strand
TTCTAAATTATACATGCCTGAGGATCTCCACGATTTTGTTTTCTTTAGCAAAAACTTTGATCGTGCCTCAGGCACTTTAGTTCCCTTCTTAAGCGAAGCTCAGGTTAAATAATTTTTTGATTTGAAAGATAAAAAAAGAGAGGCTCCAACGAGAACGAATATGACCAAATTGCTGAGGTGAATGTTCCAACAAATAAAACAGAACGGGCAAAAGTGGCGTTAAATTCCACCGAGGGTGGCGACCCGCGGATAAAGGATACAATCCGGCCCATCCAAGTGCCTTAAAGCGATCAATCCACCGCCACACAGAGGAATGCACGGTGCAAAGTGTTTTGGCGACTTGAGACACAGATGCACCTTGATGTAGCAAGAGTATCGCCATAATCCGGCGAGCATAGTTTTTATCTGCCGTTTTTTGGACAATTTTTCTCATTTGACGCCGCTCATTGCGCGGAATTGGTGGTACGATGGCCATAACTCAGTCCTTCCTTTTTGTGTTTTTTTGGTTTTGCGATTAAAAAGTTCGCAAAAATAGGACTGAGTTTCTTTGATTCGCCTACCATTTTGAAAAGCTATTTAACCCCAATTCCGCTTAAGCTATTGCTGAAATATCTTCTTCTGAGTAGAAAATTTTCAGTGATGGCTTTTTCTCTTTAAGGCAGTAAGCAATCAATCCCGTTAAAATGGTTAACAAAAAACCGG
>NZ_CAWNQH010000014.1:0-785 GCF_963876495.1 Xenorhabdus sp. KJ12.1 | reverse complement strand
GGTCATGCTCCCAATAGTTAGATCTGTTATGAAAGATAGTATTCACGCTCAATGAACGTACCTACCACTTTGTCATGCATCTCTTCGGATTTGGAATAACCTATTGTCTTTCTATTCAGCCTCTTTATCCGGATACGAAGCGTAAGATTTGTTCTCTCAATACGTTGGGTAAATTTCTTTCCCGTGAGGTGTTTTTCTTTAGGCAGACAATCATAAACGGCATAATCATCTGTACAGTAAAACCGGATAGTAAAAGGAGACAAGAGAGCCAGCAGCTTTTTCAACGTTTTCCTGCTGCGATCCCCAAACACATGTGCCACTACCCGTTTCCTATTCGGCTCCCAGGCATACCAGAGCCAGCGTTGATTGTTCTTATTACCGACAAAGGACCACTGCTCGTCTATTTCGCAGACAAGATGAATCTCACTGCCCGCAAGCGGCAGCGTAGTTACTTGTCTTGGTGTGAGCTTTTTAATGTGCGAATGACGGTGTTAATGCCGACGTTCAGAACCCGAGCCGTGTCCCTAACACCGGCGTTATTCATGGCCATATCAATAATTCGCTCTTTCATACCGGGCTGGCAGGCTTGATAGGTATAGTGCAGTTGGAAGGTTTTGCTACAGGCATAGCAGTGATAGCGAGGATGTCCAGTACGTCCTTTTCCATGCCCTTTAACCTCGTCTGTTTTATGACAGTAACGACAAATCACATCCACTTTAGCCATATCTCACCCAGAATAAAAAGTAGGGAGTTTATCACAAGATCTAATCATTGGGAGCATGACC